>JAUWIQ010000194.1 GCA_030605285.1 Planctomycetota bacterium | reverse complement strand
TTGCGTTTTTAGTTGAGATCGCCGGGAGTTGGGCGAACCCCCAATTAGCCGTTAGCCTGGCCCACTCACGGCTTTCAGGAATTTTATTCTTGGGTATCTCACTCCTGCTTCTGTTGGCAAGCCGAAGCTGGTGGTGCCCCCCCATCGCCAAAAAAGAGCTGTCGCCAGAAAATTCACCGCAGAGGGAGAACGAGCGGAAAGAAAAAAGAGCGGTTCGTTAGCGAACTACTTGTCTGCGTCTTTTGCTGCTTTTTTATTCTTTTCCGCCCCTTTGTCTGCTGTAATTCTGGCTTTAAGTTTTTCCGCGTCGCGTCGAAAAACAAAAAGGCCCTCGGCCGAAAGAGCCGCTTCGAGAAGTGGTACGACTCTGTCGCCACTGACCTCGTCCGCTAGAACGTACGCAAAGATATAGTTTGTATTTGGGTCCTGCGTTGTATGTTGTGCTGCCTGCAGCGTGGCGAGGGCTTGTTCACTCTTTCCGTCCCGCTTGTATGCGTAGCAGGCGGCTACGAGCGACGACAAATCGGCACCCGAGTCTGCCATATTGATTGCTTCTTTAATTCCCTCTGGTTTACCTTCCGCAGCCAACGCATACATCAAATGCTGATTGACATCCGCCTGCTTGTCTTCAGGTAAATCGTCTAAATTCACAATTGAAGTCCGAAAGTGCTCAATTGCTTTTTCAAAGTTGTCTTCGTAGTGATATAGCTTGCCCGCTAGTAAATTGGCCTCGGGATCATCTTTTGATAATTTAATGGCCTGCATGACACTTTTTTTAGCATCGGAAAATTGTCTCAAATCCCAATGAAATCTGGCCAACATGAGCTGGGTATCTAAGTCTTCTGATTGCCTTTTTGAAGCACGATCAAGCCACTCACGACCCATCTCCATATTGCCCTTTTCCATATAGAATTGCGCGATCAACATGGAAGGTGATAAAATAGCAGCATTGATTTTCTTTGCGTACTGCAACTGCCCAAAGGCTTCTCGTCCTTTGTTGGTACGAAATAGTGAGCGGGCGAAGCGAACGCGTACTCCACTATTTTGCGGATCGAGATTCACCCACTCTCGAAGATAGGCGGCAGCGGTTTTCCAGTCATCGAATCGCGAGGCAAGGGTAGCACGCCCAGCAAAAAGTCGAAGCTGCAACCGCTTCAGTCGCATCGAGTCGCCAGCGTAGGACTCCAGTAGCGTTTCCGCCTTTGCAAAAGCAAGTGCGGCATCCGTATTGCGACTTTGCTGAAATGCCAGATTCCCCAGAAGAAGAAAAGTTTCGGGATCGTCGGGATACTTCCGGGCGGTCGTATCCAGCGCGTTGATCGCCATCTCATTCCGATTTTGCTGGAGATACATATCTGCGAGGATCAGCTCCGCGGGGGGCAGTTCTGGATACTTACCGACCGCATCCTCGAAATCTTTAAGTGCCCCAGGCACATCTTGAGCCTTAAACTTTTCGACGCCCTCAAAAACTTCCGGATATTTTTTTGCCCAATCCTCCGCAGTGACGGAAATTTTGGCCGTGGGGTTCTTTGCGCCGTCTGCTGGCTGCGACCAGCCATCGTGAGCAAGGCCACCCAAAATGAAAAACAGAGCAACAGCCAATAACTTTGGCAAAATTGGTCGCTTACGACACTGCATACCGTTCTCCCCACCCATCCTTAGACAATTTGAACATCTATAATATCGGCATTTGAGTGGGGCAGTGTCAACTCATTTCTCCTCCGAGAAAATTAAGCTATTTCGGTCCAAGGTCCTCGAATTACCGATTTGGCCAAGCCATAAGAGACCCCGTTGGGGCAGCCTCTTTTTTCTGCCACGAAATGCCGCTAGAAAGGATTGTATCTGCCGGCGAATCGGGCGTACTCTCGTTGTCTCTGATGAGAATTTGTAAGTGGAAAGTCAATTTCTTTTTGTAACCTGTCAGGTCGGCAGCGAACCGACCATCAAAAACAAATTGGCCGAAGATGGTTTATGTTTTGCCTTTTCGCGACCAGGATTCCTTACCTTCAAGCTTCCCGAACCACACACATTGTTTGAACCACTGTCCTTAAGCAATCCATTCGTCCGTAGCTTTGGTCTCTGCTTAGGAAAAGTCGCAGCAGAAACGATTGAGGAACGAGCACAACGCGTTTGGGATCAAGTGGCGGATAACCGATTTGATCGACTCCATGTCTGGCCACGGGACCGCGCACCGGCTGGGCATCGCAACTTTCACCCTGGAATGGATGCCGCTTCCTTTGCCGCCGAAGAAGTACTGCTCAAAACCGCTTCACCCGAACAACTGACTCCGCGAGATACTTTTCCGGAGGGAAAGCTCGCGCGACGGAATGACCGCGTATTGGATTGCATCCTCGTCGATCCTCAAGAATGGTGGATTGGAGCCCACTGTGTTGACCGCTGGGTCCAAAAGTGGCCGGGAGGATTCTGGACGGGGGAAGAACCGGTCGAAATGATCTCCCGAGCCTACCTCAAGATGTCCGAAGCCCTGGCTTGGGTTTCCTGGCCCATAAAACCGGGGCAACGCTGCGTGGAACTCGGCTGTGCACCGGGTGGCGCAAGTCAGGCACTTTTGAGCCGCGGTCTGCGGGTGGTCGGCATCGACCCTGCAGCGGTCGACGCAAAGGTCGTTGACCATCCAAATTTTCAACATATTCGTAAGCGAAGTAGTGATGTTCGCCTACGCGATTTCCAGGAATTTCAATGGCTTACAGCAGATATGAGCATTGCGCCGAGCGACACCCTTGATGAGGTGGAGCGTATTGTGTGCCATCGAGCCAATCGAGTTTGGGGGTTGATCTTAACGTTGAAATTAAATGATTGGAATTTAGCCGAACAGATTCCTTCCTATCTTGAGCGGGTCCGCTCGTGGGGATATTCCCGGGTACGGGTCCGGCAACTCAGCCACAATCGTCAGGAAATCTGCCTGGCAGGTTTGCGACCAACACGCAAGGTGCGCCGTCGCTCTCACAATCGTCGGGCGTTACCCTAATGGCTATCCCCGCCAGCTCCTTGCCTTTCCTGCTTGCTACGAAAGCACTGCTTGCAAGAAACAGGGGACAGGAGTCTGACATTCAGTGCAAAGCAGGCCCAAAAGTGATAATTATCGGCGTACAATGCAATTCCGGTTGACGCCAACAGGATCGCTTGCTATTTAGCCGCTTCTCTTAATATTCCATGGTTGGATTGTCTTCTTTTTGCGGGAAGAGAGGCAGCGAGTGCTCCTTATAAAACATGTCCTTTTCTCTGCGCTGCTCACCGGAATCGCTCTGGCCAATTCCCCTGCGACCCTAGCACAGATCGGGGCGCCTCGGGTCCAGTTTCCTTCGGGCACCACAACGCCCGCAGCACCTTTAGTTCCAACCGTTACGCCTGCACCTCCACCAGTCGGCGCACCAAAGTTGCCAACAGCACCCGCACTCCCGTCGCCACCGACCGTGCCAGCTCCCCCGAGTTTACAGCAGCCTCCACAAACACCGGGGTTTGACCCCTACGCGGATCCAACGCTCCCCGCCCAACCATTCAATCCGTCGGCAGCTCCCTTTGCGACAGCGCCCCCAGGCGGTCCGCAAAAACCGCTGTTTAACGAGGCCACCTTTGGACAGTGGCCACGTTTTCTCCAGCAGCTTCGCTTCCGGCAAATGTATATGCACCGCGGCGGATCGGGAGGGCTGGGCTGGACAGAAACGGGTCTGAGCGGAACTTTTCTCCTCCCTCTGTCCTTCATGCCCGAGAACGCACCTCTTTTGGTCACACCGGGATTCAATATCAACTTTCTTAACGGGCCGGCCAGCGGAGTGGCGGGACCCGGTGCGCAGGCACCCGCTCGGCTTTATGCGGGTTACCTCGACTTTGGGTGGAATCCCCAATTGACGCACGGACTCAGTGCAGACTTGGGCTTTCGCGGAGGGGTTTATTCTGACTTTAAATCGCTCGACTGGCAAAGTTGGCGTTGGCAAGGCCGAGGATTTGGTGTCTGGCAAACCAACGATAAGTTCCAATGGCGCGCGGGCCTCGTCTACATCGACCGCTTGAGCATCAAAATGCTTCCGGCTGGTGGCTTGGTTTATATCCCAGGTGGTCCGGACGGAAAGATGAAGTTTGATATCCTCTTTCCCAACCCAAAATTTTCATACCGTCTTGATTCCTTGCGCAATGCCGATCTCCGCTGGTATTTGGCCGGTGAGTACGGTGGCGGTACCTGGAGCCAAGTCTTCCCATCTACAGCAGTTACCAGGAGTAGTCTACCCACACCTGGCAGTACCGGACGCATCGAATACAACGATATTCGCCTGATCAGTGGTCTCGAGTGGGCCGGTTACTACGGCCTCAAGGGCTTCGTCGAATCGGCCTACGTTTTTAATCGCCAACTGCGCTACGATCCAAGCTACATCGGTTACGATCCGCCCTCAACGTGGATGCTCCGTGGCGGACTCACCTACTGATCTGGACAGGTAGAACCAGCCCCGTAGCGATGCGCAACCTGCTCTAAGCCTGTTCCATGGCCCGTTTGACCGCAGCGCCCATGTCCGCAGGGCTTTCGGCAACCACGATACCGACTGCCTCAAGGGCCGAAACTTTTTCTTCCGCCGTGCCCTTCCCCCCAGAGATGATGGCGCCCGCATGACCCATCCGTTTTCCTGGTGGTGCGGTCCGGCCTGCGATGAACGCTGCTACCGGCTTCTCAATCTGCTCGGCCACCAGCGCTGCCGCCTCTTCCTCTGCGGTTCCGCCAATTTCACCCATCATCAGGATGGCTTCGGTTTCTGTGTCCTGCTGAAACATTTTTAGCAGGTCCACAAACGAGGTTCCCACAATCGGATCGCCACCAAGACCGACACACGTCGATTGGCCAAGCCCTAAGTTAGACAACTGCCAAACCGCCTCATAGGTGAGGGTGCCGCTACGACTGATCACACCAACCGATCCCTTGCGGTGGATGTAACCCGGCATGATCCCGATTTTACACTCTTCCGGGGTAATCACCCCCGGACAGTTCGGCCCAATCAACACAGCGTTGCTCTGC
>JAUWIQ010000338.1 GCA_030605285.1 Planctomycetota bacterium | reverse complement strand
TCCATAAGGGAGAGGAACACAGGCCAGACCCTGCGAGGGCTCCATAAAGAGGAACTCGCGAAAACAATAACTCGCGAAGCATAATCTGCGGTCATCCTCGAGCGGTTACCAATCCCGAGAAGACTGGTCTCGATCCCAAAGGCTTCGAGCAAATCCAACGGAATTGCTCCAACGCGCTATTTTGGATTCAAAGTTTTTGACGACATCCTCGTGACGAGATCTCAAAACAAAGCAGTCTCTCCGGGGGAGGGACTCTCTAGCAAGATACCGGAGTAGCTCAAGTGGCCGAAACGGATGCAACGATGGCCGCAATCACGCCAGCGGTCGTGTAATCCTTGGCCTCAACCGTGGGCTCATGGCCATGTTCTCGCAATACCTCTGAGGTAATTGGACTGATACTCGCCAAACGGACTCGGCGTAGTTGCTCGCCAAACAGACCCATCAGTGAACGGGCAATCGACGAACTCGTTACCGTGACCCAGTCGATTTGATCTGCGGCCATGGCTTCAGCAACCGCCGCATCGGGCGTTTCTACATCACGGCTCTGATAGACGACCACCTGATCCACCTCCCCGCCGGCAGCCGACAATTTTTCGGCCAAGATCTCCCGCCCACGACTGGCTCGGACAAGAAGAAAACGCTGGCCCTGCGCATCTGCTGCCAGTTTTTCGGCCAAGGCTTCGGCACGATACGCCCCAGGCAAGATATCGGCCGAGAGATGGTATTTTGCGAGGGCTTCGGCAGTATTCGGACCAATCGCCGCCAGACGAATACCTCCCAGTCGTCGCAGGTCTCCATGCTTGAGACAAAGACGATCTAAAAGAGTACAGACACCGTTCGTGCTGGAAAATACAAGCCAATCGTAACGCTCCATTGCTCTAATCGCGGCATCGACGGGCGACCAATCCTGGGGCGGTACAATCTCAATGGCGGGCTGGATGAGGCAGCCAGCACCAAGTTCGGTAAGGGACCGGCACATGGGATAGGATTGTTGGTAGGGACGGGTGACCAGGATCGTCTGACCAATCAATGGCCTTCGCCCAAACCACGATACCTCTGGAGGTGTTGCATTTGTGTCGCCGATGACGATCACCACAGGGGGCCGCATTCGCCTGCTGGCCAATTCTTCCGCAACCGAATCAAGCCGGCATGAGATAACCTCTTGATCATTCCAAGAACAACGACGAATGATCGTCGCGGGTGTTTTTGGATCACAACCTGCCACGATCAGTTCTCGCGTCCAATGAGGAGCAGTGGTAACGCCCATATAAAAAATCAGCGTGCCAGGAAAAGCAGCTAAGGCAGCGTAGTCCAATTTGGATCCCTTACTACCTGCTTTCTCCTGGCCGGTCACCATTGCCACCGCCGAGGCGTGGTCACGGTGCGTGACGGAAATACCTGCATAGCTGGGAGCGGCGAACGATGCCGTAATACCGGGCACAATTTCCCACAAAACACCCGCCGCATCGAGCGCATCGATTTCCTCTGCAACCCGCGCAAAAACTTCCGGATCGCCCGCCTTAAGTCGCACGACGATTTTCCCAGCGGTTGCAAAAGCAATCATTTTTTGATTGATCTCCTGCTGCGACAACAACCGTCCCTTGCCGTGGCGGCCCAGGCAGATTTTTTTTGCATCGGCCCGTACAGGTTCCAGAATCAGCGGATTAACGAGAAAATCGTAAAGCACCACATCCGCTCGACCGAGCAATTCGAAACCGCGCATCGTAATGAGTCCCGGATCACCCGGGCCTGCGCCAACTAGATAAACGCAACTGTCGCAACTCATTTTGTTTTTTGGCTCCTTTTTGACACACTCCGGACGTTGTTGTTTTGAAACATGATCCTGTTAGAATTATAAAGGCTCTAGGCGCAATTAATCAGAGTGCCTCTTTTCATGCTGCAGAAACAAAACAGGACGCACCCCAAGGGGGGTCGGACCATGGCTAAAAAAGATAAAAATCAAAAAAAGAGTGGTAAAACGGAGGCTGAAGCAGGCGAAAACAGCAATGAACCGGCGCTGAAACCCCTCTCGCCGACCAAGCGGAACCGTCTGCAGAAATGTTTCGAACACGGCAGCATGCTCTCCGGAAAGGGCGAGTTCGATTATGCCAACGCGATGTTTCGCCAGTGTGTTGCGGGTGATCCGGGCAATCTAATCTATACCCAAAATCTCCTCGTCAATCTGAAGAGGAAATACAACAACAACAAAAAGGGCGGGAAACTTTCCGGCATTCGGGGTGCCGGAGCAAGAGCCGCCATGAAAAAAGCCCTGTTGAGAAAAAACTGGCAGGGGATAATTAAATCGGGCCTTGAATATCTGCATCTTAATCCCTGGGATATTGCTGCGCTCACGGAAATGGCCAAGGCCTGTGAGGCACTCGAAGTGTCCGAGTGCCAACTCGAGTACCTCAAGATGGCACTCGAAGGCAATCTCAAAGACATCACGCTCAACCGTCTGGCAGCCAACGCGTTTGCCAGCCTCGCTCGGTTTGATGAGGCGATTGGTTGTCTCGAGCGCATTGCGGCACAAAAACCGAACGACCAGGAACTATCGCGGGAAATTAGCCAAATGGTCGTCAACAAAACCATTCATACGGGTGGCTATGATCATGCGGAAACTTCCCTAGATGTGAGCGTTTCAAAACAGGCAAAAGACAAGCTGACGGGTGGCAGCATGGAATTATCGGAAGAGCAACGACTCCGCCGTGAAATTCGCCGACACCCAGAAGAAGTAACCAATTACATCAACCTGTCGAATTATTTTTTCAAGCTGGAAGATTTCGAGGCGGCCGAACAGGTGATGACTGAGGGAGTCGACGCAACAGGGGCTGTTCGTGCCACCGAAGAACTTGAAGATATCCAGTTACATCGTACCCGACTGGAGATAATGCGGGCCAAAAAGCGGGCCGCTGCGAAAAAACGGGCGGAGGATATCGACTTATATAAACGAATGCGTGAAGAACTGAACAAACGTGAATTAGCCGTGTTTGCGGCAAGGTCGGATCGATATCCTGGCGATATGAAGATCAAGTTCGATTTGGGAATTCGTCTCAAAAGAGTCGGTAACTACCAAGAGGCAATCAAGGAATTTCAGCAGGCTCGCAATGACGTGGACCGGGCGGCTTCTTCTAATTTGGAAACAGGCGAATGCTTCCAACAGATTAAACAATATCGCCTGGCGATTGCTGCTTACGAAGAGGCAATCACAAATTGCAATGCGTCGGATGGGGAGGTAAAGAAACTGGCCCTCTACCGAGCAGGCTGGTTATATGAAAAGCTGCAGGACTATCAAAATGCAGAAAAATTTCTCTCGCAACTGGCCAGCATCGACTTCGGATTTCGAGATGTCGCGACGATGCTCAATCAGATTTCTAGCAAAACAAACCACGACAGCGCGGCAGAGGGCTAGACAGCGACCTAACAAGTGGCCGTAGGGGTGGCGGTGTCTGCTGAACTGGAGTTTTTCGAAAATGGGCTCCATCGCTTGCGCCTAAATTCGTTTTTTTAGG
>JAUWIQ010000464.1 GCA_030605285.1 Planctomycetota bacterium | reverse complement strand
GGTTACCGCGTTTTCAAACCGGTCGGCAGAGGCATCCTTGCCGGCCGCCGCCGGAAATTCCTCATCCAACCACGCTTTGAGACCGCGCCCCAAAGCCATCAAAAAACCAAGTTTTCACCATGTAGGTCTCACAACACGGCTCGGCCAACTGCCCACCAAGCCGCAAAATCGCCTCGCTTGTTGCCAAATCGCCTCATCTGTTGGCGTAACGTTGCAGGGAGCCGATCGGGCCACTCGCAGGGCGGCTTGCATCCCACGCTCGACGTGCGCGATCTACCGGAACACCATCCGGATCCCACGGACCGGCCGCAACGCGCCGAAACAGACTCAAGCGGGTAAATAATATTTCGATTTCAAAGCTCTTTGCGCAGCTTTTAACTTGCTTTTGAATCAGCTGTCCATCAGTAGCGCATCGTCAATTTGTCTGAGTACTGCAGCCGCCACATCCCTCCCATCGCGGGAATTTCCACAACCATGCCAGCGGTCAACATGTTCTGCCTCCGGCATCACCGCCAGAATTTCTGTTTTAAGATTCTCAATCAGATCCACGGTTCGATCCGGTTGAGGCTCATCGAGTAAGGTGACAATGGTTTTCATCATGCGCAGCAACCGCGCTCGAGTTTGGATCGGAAATGAAAGGCCATCGTCTGGCTCCATCAACAATTCAGCAGCGGGAACATTCAATGCCTGCTGCCAACGATAGAGGGTACTCAGTGAGATATCGCAGGCTGGATCCTCCTGCTCGCGAACCTGATTTACAGGCAAATCCATTCTGCGGGCCAGCGAACGCACCGAAATATCCTGCTGGGTACGAATCTGTTGAATCCGGTGCAGCGGCTTCTGCAATCCCTTCTCCTGGGACTCCAGTTGCTGGACAGATCCCTCGATCGGCTTTTTACTTTTCAACCGAACCCCGTTGTGCCGAACAGCACACATCACTTACCTCCTGCAGCTTCCCGGATGAATCATTCCCTAACGCTCCGCGTAAACCACAAGTGCCTGGTAAACCAACAATCCCAAAACCACTCATCAGGGAGCGCGGGCGACCTCGGGCACCTCTGACGCGGCCTGGACGGCTAAATCAGACTCCGCAGTTCGGTCCGAACGCGGGACAACAGTTCGGTCCGAACGCGGGACAATCGCCGCCAGGTTTCACTTCAGGTCGTCTGCCCAAGGCATACGCAACCTGTAATCTTTTAGTTGCCTTATTTTTTTTTGTATTTGAGCCACAATAGACCCCAAGCTAAAAACTGACTTGGCTCCTATCGGACCGGCTACCAGCGGCTCGATCGAACCGCTTTGCCCGGCCTCTCACGCCGCGCCAGCCACCGCTGACAAGGGCAAAAGAAATTCTCTTTTTGAGAATTTTTCCGCGAAATGCCAGGTGGCATTCGCGGCGAGACCAACTATCTGGTGGGCCCCTCATTAAAGAGAATATGCGTCCCCGATTTGCCGGGCGTGACGAGATCGAGTCGGCCGTCTCCATTCAAATCCGCGGTACGAATCTGCAGGCCGGTGCCGACGTGTCCCTCTTCAATCGTATGCCGTGAAAAACGACCCTCTGCCTCATTCCAGCTGTAGTAGTAGAGGCATGGGGGTTCTGCCGCGCCGGGATCCCCGCCGGAATGGGCCCGCACACGTTTGCCGGTAATCAGTTCGTCCGATCCATCCCCCTCCAGATCAGCCCATGCGAGGGCATGCAATTGGGAATAGGATTTGTCAATCAGATGTTCGCGCCACGCCGTCTTGCCGGCCACCGGCTCCAGCTGCTCGAGCCAATAGATTCCGTAGTCGTGTCCGTTGCCACGAATAATATCGGCTCGGCCATCGCCGTTGAGATCCCGCACCAACACCGGGCAGCTGGCCCCAACCCAATTCCAGTCCCGGTGTAATTTCCAAGGTTTGCCTTTTTCCGCTTGGGGTGGGCATTCGTACCAACCTTGCGCAAAGAGGATGTCCTTTCGACCATCGCCATTGATATCGCCAAAACCCATCCCGTGACCGTTGGCCCCCTGACCGATCACCATGCGCTCGAGCAGCGGCTGGCCCTCTTCGCCCTCGGCAAACCGCCAGGCCACAAGATCGGCCTGCGCGTTCCAGCTGTTGACCCCCAGCTCCGCCGCCCCATCGTCATCTAGGTCTTCCAGGAAAGTGATTTCGTTACTGCTTGCGCCCGTTGCAAGGAGATGTTTTTTCCAGAGTTGTTCGCGGCGAAGTCCCTCAGGCCCCGGATTTTGGTACCAGTAAATCTCCTTGGGCATGAACGAACTGGTGACCACATCCACCCACCCATCACCATCCACATCCAGGACATGATCGCCATTGTTCTCCAGGTAATCCTTGCCAAAGGGAGCAATTTCCCGTAGCGGGTGCTGCATGAATTCCGGCCCCTGATACCAATGGCGACCCGCCACCACATCCAGCTGGCCATCCTGATTGATGTCCGCCACCGCACAGCCCTCGTTGTTGTCCAGGACCAGCCGCAGCACACGGAATTGCAGATCGCTGCCGAGAGATTCTGTCTCCGCAGCCTGGAGCTGAGCGAAAACAGGCAGCAGCGTCCCGATCACGACCGCCATCCAAAGCATCCTGCCTCGATAGGTTGGGACCGCCCCAGCGGCCCTGCCGCAAGGCCCCAGCCAGGCGGCCCGCGATGGCCGTGGGCTGGGCCCCCTGAAACGAGCCCCTTCCCGCCCACGCGCGCAACCCACCGTATGGAGTTTCATGATGG
>JAUWIQ010000079.1 GCA_030605285.1 Planctomycetota bacterium | reverse complement strand
TGGCATCCGCTTGCCGTGCAAATCCTGCGGCCCGAGTGGCTGCACGATACTCGGCGCTATCACTCTCTGGAGCCGCATTGGAAGTTTGCATCTCGAGCGTATTTTACCGGTTGAGGATGTTTGTCGAGTTTGCTGCGAAATCAGGGCAAACGCCTAGTCAGACAGGATAACCGTCTGCTCACCCAGAAGCCTGATTCCCCAGGAGAGAACACCCTATAATAGCAACCGGGTGAAGTCCATGACCGGCCCTTGCGAGGATGTTCAAAATATGGTCCACGGTTACCACAACTGCTACCGCCGCGTCGATTTGACAAGCGGTACGTCCAGGGATCTCCCTTTGCCTGAAAAGGTCCTGCGGGACTTTCTTGGTGGTACGGGGCTAGGGACCTACCTGCTGCTCAAAGAACATGGGGCGGTCGAGGATCCATTTTCGCCCGCTGCGGCATTGGCTTTTGTGTTCAGCCCTTTGGTGGGGAGTCCGCTCACCACCTCGGCAAAATTCGCAGTGGTGAGCAAGAGTCCACTTACGGGTCGGATCAATGACAGTTTAGCCAGTAGTGGTTTCGCGATTGCAGGGAAAAAATCAGGATGCGATGCAATCCTCCTAACGGGCCGCGCACAGGTTCCCTCCATCCTGGTCATCGATGATGGGCGGGTGGAATTGCAACCGGCCGACGACCTCTGGGGGATGGAAATATCGGAGACGGAGCGTGCGTTAAAAGCGAGGTTTGATGCGGGTTACCAATTTGCCGTGATCGGACCTGCCGGGGAACGTCAGGTCTTATTCGCTACCATTTCACATGCTGGCCGTCATGCGGGTCGCGGTGGAAGTGGTGCAGTTCTCGGTGCAAAAAATATCAAAGCGATTGCAGTGCGGGGCACGCGCAGGGTCTCGTGGTCCGATCCAGAACAGTTAATAGCGGCAGCCAAGCGGTTGTCAGAACTCTCGTTTGGCCCAGCAACAGCCAAGTATCGTGAACTTGGAACCGCCGCCAACCTGTTGACGTTCAATCGACTGCACGCGCTACCGACCCGCAATTTTCAGCGGGGATCTTTTGCTGCTGCTGCGGAGCTTTCGCCCGAGCAGTTGACCACCCTGCGGGAGAAGACGCGATCGTCGTGTGCTGCCTGTACGATCGGATGTGAACATATTTATGGTATTCGACAGCGTGGGGAACGGCACGCGGAGGGAGACGAATCTTCGGTCCGCGTCGAATACGAAAATCTCTTTGCCCTGGGGCCCTTGTGCGGGATCGGCGATTCCAACGTAGTCCTAAGGGCCTCGGCGCGGTGCGATCAACTGGGCATCGACACGATCAGTGCCGGCGGAACGATCGCCTTTGCGATGGAATGCGCAGAGCGAGGCCTTTTGAATGAACCCTGGTTGCGGTTCGGCAGTGGCGATGCGCTGCTCCGTGCCCTCGAAATGATCGCTGCTCGCAGTGGCTTGGGGGAGCGATTGGCTATGGGCAGTCGTCGGATGGCCGAGGAACTTGGTGGCGATGCGATCGATTTTGCCCCCCAGGTCAAAGGCCTGGAAATACCGGGCTACGAACCACGTGCCCTGCAGACAATGGCGATTGGCTTTGCAGTCGGTACGCGGGGCGCGTACCATAATCGCAGCGGGGCCTATGAGATTGATTTTTCGGATCAGGTGGACCGACGCGCGGTCGATCTGCCGGGAGCAAAACTCGCAATTCAAACCGAAGATCGTGCCGCACTGATGGACTCGTTGATCTTATGTAAATTTTTGAGAGGTGTGTTTGAGGATTTTTATAAAGAAGCGGCCCACCTGCTCTCTCTGGTGACGGGCTGGGATGTGAGCGGAGAGGAACTAAATCAGACGGCTGCTCGGATCGTCGCTGCTCGAAAGTTGTTCAATATCCGTGCGGGGTGGCAGCCAAGCGAGGATACACTTCCCGCGAGGCTGCTCGACAATCCGTTGGTAGACGACGCCCAGGCAGTTTTGCCTCGAGAACGACTCACGGATTTAGTTTGTGCCTACAACAGAGCACGGGGTTGGACGAGCGACGGTTTTGTTCCTGAAGCCGCGCTCAAGCGACTTGATTTGGATCGTTTGTAATCACCGTTGCTCATTCGTGCGCCTCTTCTTCAGGACCATTGTCTGCTGGCTCCGCGTCAAAATCGGTCGGACCTGCGAACACCACGGGCCCCGGTCTCTGGGTGATATCTAAAGCTGGGCCAGCAATCCTGGCTGCGATACGCCGTCCGACTAAAGCCGGATCAGATAACTCAAGTGGTTGCGCAGAGGCTTCCGGATCACGGGTATATTTGCCGTTAAACTTGATTTGTAAGGCCATGGCAAGACGATGAATGTTGTTCAGTAAGCGATGTTGTTCGCGGAGCTCAATGGACCAGTCGGGACATTCTAAAAAGCAGTACAGCAGGATCTGGAGTGCGCTGTCGCCAAAATTGTTCAAATAAACATGGTAATACTCTTTACGTGTATAAGGATGACGCCGGATCAACTCTCGGATACCCTCGCAAAATGCATTTATTTGTTCGGGTGTTGTATCGTATTGGACGGAAAAAACGGTTTTGATGCGGCGGAATCGTCGTGCCCCCATGTTGTTCACGACGGTAGTGATCATCACACTATTGGGCAGTGTGATCATGGAGTTAGAAAATGTTCGGATCCGTGTACTCCGAAATCCGACAGCTTCAACCGTCCCCTCAACAGTATTGACTACCACCCAATCGCCCACTTCAAATGGTCGATCGACAAGTACGCCAAACGAGCCAATTAGATTAGAGATAGCGTCCTTGGAGGCAAGTGCAATGGCGATACCCCCTAGCCCCATGCCCCCAAGGATGCCGATGATGGGCAGGTCGAAGGCTCGGGCCGCGACGAGGATTCCCACACAGACGATAAAGACTTTGATTGCTCGGGACATAAGCAGCACCAGCAGGTCATCGTGTTTGCTCACGGTCTTCCCGGTCTTTACGATCATGTAGGCCCGCAGCGCATTGATCAGCAAAAAGGCGGTCCAGACGCCAGCCACCACGGTAAATAGTTTCAGCAGTGCGAGCATTATGCTGAGAGCAGAATCGGGAATCCCGAGCAACATGGTTCCCTCATACCAGATGAAACCTTGTGTCAGCAGTCCAATGGGCCTGAACACGCTGGAATTGATCTGAGCCTTTTTGTTTGACTGCGATAGCCGCACACAGATCTGTGCAATAAAAGCCAACACGCTGCATACCAACTTGTCGGCGACAAGGCCAATGAAGATTAACGAGAGGAGGGAGATCCACTGAAAATCTGCCAATAGGAAATGGGTTTCGGTCCAAGCGGGCGGAAAAAGGTGTTGGAACCAGAAAGGGGTGAAGAACTTAGGTTCTGTTTTGAAAGATCCTCGAACAGGACGTCTATTTTCCCAACGTTCATAAAGATCAGGAATGGCCGCAACGGTATCGGGTGTAAACCGCCACAAACCATCCGGATCGCGGGCAATCACAATAGACGTCACATCCTTGGCGTTCTGGCCATGAAATTCCGTAGCAATCTCGCTCAAGTGAAAAGGTGTGTCGCTTTTCTTGTCGTTCGGTACCTTGGCAAAATTGACATAACACATGCGGTCGATGATTTCTTTGAGCCGGTCTGCATCTTCCGGCCCGGCCGTGTCTTGGATATTGACGGGCATTTGGGAAAGATTGAGCGTACTAATGGCATCATGCCGATCGCTTTCTTCTTTAAAGGCCTGAAAAAAGGTCTTGAGTGTCGCGCGCGGTGAGGAAAGTTGATCTTTGAGCGTAGGATTCGCTGTTGTGGGATCAGCCTTTTCGGTGGTTTGGGCCGTAGGAGTCTCGGTGACGAGGACCGTATTTTCCTGTGCCCTTAGAATCGCGATTGGAAAAAGAAAAATGAATCCGATACACGCAAACAATGTGATGGATTGGCGCATCCTAAAACTCTCTTTCTTAATGCTGCGCAAGATTTACCTAAACTTTTTTAGGCAAGGGAAGGCGGATCTTCCCATGAGCTGTTCAATCGATCCAGCCACCGCCCAAAACACGATTTTCTTCAAAGCAGACGACTGCCTGCCCCGGGGCAACCCCGTAGCAAGGTGTATCGAAGTGTACGCGCAGCCGATTTTCGGGCAACGGCTCCACAGTTGCCGGGACACTGTCGCTATTGTAGCGGATCTGTACTTCGCAGCGGAGGGAACCCTCCGGCACATCGACCAACCAATTCGTTGCCGAGGCGGTAAGGGTATCGCGAGCTAACTCCTCGTGCGTTCCCAGTACGACGCGGCACGACTCCGGTTCGATGCGAACCACATAACGGGGCTCGCCCAGCGCGACCCCCAGTCCCTTGCGCTGACCGATCGTGAAGCCCTCAATGCCAGGGTGCGATCCGACCACCTTGCCAGTCGTTGTGATTATTTCCCCGGCAGTGCTATTGCCAGTTTGTCGGGAACGGATGAAATCACCATGTTTTCCAGAAGAGACAAAGCAGATTTCCTGGCTGTCTTTTTTTTCTGCGACGCGGAGGCCGATCTTGTGTGCGATGCTGCGAATCTGAGATTTCTGATATCCGCCTACGGGGAGTATCATGCGGTTGAGTCGTGTGCGGTCAACTCCAAAGAGGACATAGGATTGATCTTTCTGGAGGTCTTCTCCTCGCCTCAAGGCGACCGTTCCCGATTCGTCCTGGTCGAGTTGTGCGTAGTGTCCGGTTGCAACGTATTCGGCTCCGACACTCTCTGCATAGTCAAACAGTTTTCCAAACTTGATCCAGTTGTTACACATCACACAAGGATTGGGTGTACGCCCTGAGGAATACTCCTCGACAAAGTAGTCGACGATCGAAGAAAATTCAGTCTGTAAATTCAAAGCATAAAAGGGAATCCGCAGTCGATCCGCAACGCGACGTCCGTCTTCAGCGTCAGCCGCACTGCAACATCCTTGCTTGTGATCCGTTCGCCCGGCGACGATCGGCAGTGGGGCATGCGAGGGTGTTCTGGAGCCTGTTCCACAAGCGGTTGCCAGGGGCGACTCTTCGCCATGCCGCATGAAAACACCAATCACATCGTGACCCTGTTCACAAAGCAGCGCGGCAGCGACACTGCTGTCGACACCGCCCGACATGGCAAGAACGATGCGAGTCATGAGATACGTTGGAACTTCAGCGGGGTGGAAACGAAGGCTTCGGGCCCTTGCCCGCAGATTGCAAGGCGGCCCCAATCGATTCAGTATGACAAGCGTGTAGTCTAGAGTCATCCGATTGAGTAGGCAAGCCGATGGGACTTATCACCGGTTTCCTTGCAGTTGGGATTGCGTCTACAATAGATTCACGCCTTTTCGACTCTCAGGAGGTTGATGTGATGGACAAAGATGTCAAAGACCGTGCCGAAGGGATACAAAAGAGAATCACCCAACTCCGAGACTCTCTTTGACTACGCTGGAAAGCAAGCAGAAGTCCAAGCCATTGAACGCCAGATGGCGCAAACCGATTTTTGGGACCACCAACAGAAGGCCCAAACGACGGTCGCCTCTCTGCAGGACATCAACGCGATTCTCAAACCGCTCGACGAACTTCTCGCCACCGGGAGCGATCTCGAGGTGCTGCTTGAAATGGCCGACGAAGACGAGGGGCTCGCGCAAGAATTGCGAACCGAGCTTGGCCGCATGGAGAAATCGCTAGAAGCGCTTGAGGTTCAGTCGCTTCTGGACGGTATGCACGATGCCGCAGGAGCAATACTCACGATCAATGCGCGTGATGGTGGAACCGATGCCAACGACTGGGCGGAAATGCTGCTGAGGATGTATCTCCAGTGGGCGCAGAAAAATCACTATGCGTCGGAACTGTTCGACCGTCAGGAGAATGATGAAGCGGGGATCAACAGCGCAGTACTCGCAATTCGTGGGCCGATGGCCTATGGATATCTCAAAGGCGAGACCGGCATGCATCGGCTGGTTCGTATCAGTCCCTTTAACTCGGAAGGCAAGCGCCAAACAAGTTTTACTTCGGTCGATGTTACCCCTGAGGTGGCGGACGAAGCCAAGGTGGAAATTGATCCAGGCGAAGTACGTGTCGATACTTACCGGGCCAGTGGCGCGGGTGGTCAGCATGTGAATAAGACAGATAGTGCGGTGCGGTTGACCCACTTACCGACGAATATTGTAGTCCAGTGTCAGAACGAACGGAGCCAGCACAAGAACCGGGCGACCGCTTACAAGATGCTCCGCGCACAGCTTGCCCGCGTCGAAGAGGAAAAGCGTGAAGCAGAACAGGCGGCGCGCTATAAGGATCGAGCTCGTGTCGGATTTGGCTCTCAGATTCGCAACTATTTTTTGCATCCAGATCAACGCGTTAAGGATGTAAGGACGAATTACTTGATTGGTAATTTTCAGTCGGTGATGGATGGAGGCATCCAGCCCTTTCTCGATTCCTACCTTCGTTGGCGAGTCAAAACGAACTAGAAAATTGATTCCAGACAGGGGCAATGCAAAATTACGATGTGATTGTGATCGGTTGCGGTGGTGTCGGAAGTGCGACCCTCTACCAACTTGCCAGGGAAGGAGTTCGGGCCCTGGGAATCGAGCAGTTTGGCATTGCCCACGAGCGGGGTAGCTCGCACGGACAGACGCGGATAATCCGGCAAGCGTATTTCGAACATCCCGACTACGTGCCACTCTTGCGGATGGCCTACGCGGCTTGGGGCAAGCTCGAGCAACAGAGTGGCCGTAAGCTGTTTCATCGCATCGGGCTACTGGAAGTTGGACCGGCCGATGGAGCCTTGATACCAGGTGTCCTGGAGAGTGCCCGCCGCCACAACTTGGCGATTGAAACGTTCAGCGCCGCCGAGGTGGCCCTGCGATTTCCAGGATTCCGTGCCCCGCAGGATGCGGTGGCCGTGTTTGAAGAGAATGCAGGCTACCTGCTCGTCGAGGAAGCGATCCGGGCGCAACTGGACTGCGCTCGGATTTGCGGTGCTGAACTTCGGACCGGACAAACCGTTCGAGCGTGGCGGGTCGAGGGCGATACGGTTTGCGTGGACTGTGAGCAGGAATCTTTTTCGGCAGCACGGCTGATCGTGACAACCGGGGCCTGGTCTGCTTCTCTGCTGCGACCGTTCGGCGTCAACTTGCGGGTGGTGCCAAAACATCTCCATTGGTATGCAAACGAATCGACGAACTACCGAGACGGCAGCCCGGTTTTTTTCTACGAGATACCTCGCGGTTATTTTTACGGATTTCCCCAACTCGATGAGCGTGGGGTAAAGATTGGCGAACACAGTGGCGGGGATGAGGTGTCAGATCCTCTGAAGGTAGCACGCGGTGTCGATCCAGAAGACCGACGGCGAACGATCGAATTTTTATGCGATTATCTTCCCAAGGTGTCGCACCGAGCGGTGGATCACACGGTCTGTTTTTATACATTCTCCCCGGACAATCATTTTATTGTGGACCGGCATCCAGAGTATGAAAACGTGGCCTTCGCCGCGGGATTATCGGGGCATGGTTTCAAGTTTGCGCCCGTATTGGGTCAGGTACTCTCCGATTTTGCGCTCCGGGGATCCACAGATCTTCCCGTAGCATTTCTTTCGCTAAACCGTTTCCCCGGTACTCTCCCCAAATTCTCGAACGGTTGATCCGGTTGTAGCAACTGTAATGACCGGGTGCATTGCGAAGAAGAAACACGGGTTGCAAAAAAAACTACCGGATCGAGTCTAG
>JAUWIQ010000483.1 GCA_030605285.1 Planctomycetota bacterium | reverse complement strand
TATGCCCGAGAACGTGGAATTATTATCGCCGATACCAAATTTGAGTGGGGACGAATCGACGACGAGTTGATCTTGATTGACGAAGTACTTACCCCGGATAGCTCCCGCTTCTGGCCAGTTGATCAATATGCACCGGGCCGCGGTCAGGCTTCCTTCGACAAACAGTTTGTGCGCGACTGGCTGCTCAAGTCGAACTGGGACAAGGAGAGCCCCCCCCCTGCCCTCCCGCAGGAGGTGGTCCATGGCACACGTGAGAAGTACATTGAGTCCTTCGAGCAGTTGACGGATCAGGCTTTTGTCTGGAAGTAGCTGCTTTCTCGTACAAACCGTAATGGCTGGCAATGGCTGGTAACTCTTTCGGACAAGCATTCCGCATCACAAC
Organism: Planctomycetota bacterium; assembly: GCA_030605285.1. The sequence continues at coordinate 2,216 of JAUWIQ010000483.1, read as the reverse complement.
CGCCGGTGAAAGTCATGGTGCCGGCAATGTTGTCATTATCGATGGAGTCCCCGCGGGAATTCCGCTCTCGGCCGAGGACCTGAGTGTTGATCTCAACCGGCGAAGATCCGGCCAAAGTAAAATTGTCAGCCAGCGGAATGAATCTGACCAAGCGGAGATATTTTCCGGAGTCTTCGAAGGCCGGACGACCGGGACTAGCCTCGCGATCATCGTGCGAAACCTGGATCAGCGGAGTAAGGACTACGATGAGATCAAAGACCTCTATCGTCCGGGCCATGCGGATTTCACCTACGATGCCAAGTACGGATTCCGGGATTATCGTGGGGGTGGGCGATCGAGCGCCCGCGAGACCACGGTCCGTGTCGCAGCGGGTGTGGTCGCTAAAAAAATCCTCGCCCAGGCATTTGGGGGCCGCGTGCTCGGTTACGTCATTCAGGGGGGGGATATCCGCGCCGAAATCGCGGATCCTGCAGCGGTCACCTTGGAGGAGGTTGAGCAATTGGCCGACGGCTCGCCAAACATCGTCCGCTGCCCGGATTTAAAAGTCGCAGCGACAATGATTGAGCGGATTGAACAGTTGCGTACGGAACAAGATTCCGTTGGGGGCATCGCGGAAATCGTCGCCACGGGCATCCCACCCGGACTGGGCGAGCCCGTGTTCGACAAACTCAAGGCCGATCTCGCCAAGGGGTTGTTTAGCCTGCCTGCGGTTTTGGGCGTGGAGTACGGTAGCCGTTTCGCTTGCGCCTCAATGCGTGGCAGTGAAAATAATGATATCTTTGTACCCGGTGACAAAGATCAGCCGATCCGTACAGAATCCAATCGCCATGGAGGAATGCTCGGGGGCATCTCCTCGGGGATGCCAATTGTACTCCGCGCTGCAGTCAAACCGACCAGCAGTCTCCCACGCGAGCAAGATACGGTAGATCGCCAAGGCAACCCGGTTAAAATCAGCACCCGCGGACGTCATGATCCGTGCCTGCTACCTCGCTTTGTACCGATGGCAGAAGCGATGGTGGCGATTGTGCTAGCCGACCACTGGCTGCGTCATTGTCAGCAACCGATTCCTTAAGCTGCAACAAAGCGAAGCGGGATCGCTTCTCGCTATGCCGCACGCTGTCCGCTGGCCAAGTCTTGCCAGGCGTTCTCTTCGTCGATGGCATGATGGAAATGATCCTCGATCGACAAAACGGCAGGACCCTCCAGGGGCCAACTACGGCAAACCTGCGAACTCAATTGAATCAGGTGTTCTAATTCCTGCTCGCGTTCATTCTCAACATAAGAACCTGTGGCCACAAGCGTAACGCGCAGACCCTCTTCCCGGGGAACACTATAACGGACATCCCAGACAATTCCTCTTTTATTAACGGGCTCTTTCCGCTCCCAGTGAGCAACCGTATTCACCGTAAGATTTTCATCGTTCTCGATGGTCAACTCAACGCGAGTGCCCCCAACACCCTCCGCACAAGACTCCATAAGCTCCCAGAGTGCCCCCGAATCCTGCGAACCGATCGTCTCGAAACGCAGGAATGACATTCGCGCACGCAGTCCATCAACCGCAATCAAAAACACGCGATGGACAATCCGCAGACTCCGGATGGCAAGATTAAATTCATGAAATCCAAAAACACGTCCCACAACCATCGCCAGGAGAACGGCCCCGCCAAACGCCAATGCAAACCACTCACTTCTCATCCTGCCGGCAACGATCACGGCGATCGCCATCGCACTGCAGAGCCCGATGATTACCAGCAAGGCTTGTAATTTCGTAAGACCCCGTTGTTGCAGGCGATGATGAATGTGTCCGTAGTCGGCATCCCCAATACTCTGCCCCATCAATTTGCGGCGAAAAATTGCCAGCGCCGTATCAAGGATGGGGATCCCCAGCAGCACGATCGGAAAAATTAAAACAAATCCCGTGGCGGTTTTTAGTGCCCCGCCAGCCGAAAGGGCTCCTACGACAAACCCAATCGTCAAGCTGCCGGAGTCTCCAAGAAAAATTTTTGCGGGCGGCCAATTATGCAGCAAAAAACCGCAAAGGCAGGCAACGAATACGAAACCTACGGTCGCTAACGCGAGATGATTGAGAGACAAGAAGAGCGTTGCGAGTGTTGCGGAGGCGATCAAGCCGACCGAGGATGCAAGTCCATCCATTCCATCGATCAGATTCAGAATATTTGCACAGGACACGATCCAAAAAATCGTGAAGGGCATTG
>JAUWIQ010000009.1 GCA_030605285.1 Planctomycetota bacterium | reverse complement strand
TCCTGTCCACTCATATTTCATATCCTGAAAAACAAAATTGTCGTTCTCACCTGCCGGCCGCATCAATCCGATTTCCCGATACCACCACCTGACCCGATACCACCGCCTGATAGGTCTGTCGTCGCAACGGATGGATTGCGTGTTCGCGTTACAGCCCGCACCCAATCAAAGGCGCCTGTCTTCCATTCGTACGCAAAGCCGATAAACAAGACAAGAAAGAAAAAGAGGGTTGCCGCATAGACATAGAGTGTGAACTGGCTGATCGTTTGCCGAAGCTGCTTCACTTGGGAATCCGCACGGTGCAGCGGACGGGAGTCGATCTGCGGCGCCACGACTCCCAATTCCTGAAACCACCCTTTGGCCGCAGCTGTCAAGTTTGTCTTGTCCGCACTAACCAACCCGCTGGTTTTTGCGGCTGCCCGCTGCGGGGAGGGCCCGCTCACCACGGCGCCGGAACTCGGGTGTTCCACCAGTTCTAATCGTGCATCCGCCAGTTGGGCCTGCTTGCCGAAAACTGTGGCCACCGGGAACAGGAAGGCTACCTCTGCATCAAAAACAATGAATACCAGTGCGACCACATAGTATCGCAAATCAAATTGAACAAAGCTTGAACCAATTGCCGGCTCCCCACATTCATAGACTTCATTTTTCTCGGTGTGTGGAGCGTTGGGACGGACAAAGTGGCCCACCAATAAGTTGACAAACAGGAACACAATGGCAATCGCCACGAACAACAACAAGTAGGCGGCGATTGCAGTCGGAGAAGCCATCTCGAATTCTCAAAAATACAGGCGGATGAATCATTTTAAGTGCTCTTGCCCGCTTTACAAGGGCAGCGGGCTTGTTTCTGGCTCAACCCCAAGCGATCGCAACCAACCCCACCACCAACTCCCCACGAAGAGAAATCGAAACAAATGCCGTCCTCCCCAGGCTGGGTATCGTCCTCAGAGGCAGCGAGCGATTCGCGGCACAGACGTCTTTTAGATCAAATCAGAATCCACTCGGATCAGATCGAACCGAAGGCCGACGATAAAAAGCTGACGAGGGACGGTCCCCAGAAAAACGGACCTAAAGAAAAACGGGTCCTCTGAAAGAAACGCACGGGCGAGACCCTCAGTCCGCATCACCCTTGTCCAACTCGCCCGTCGTATCACCCAGATTCAGTTGCGCACTCTCGTCCGTGGCACCACTGCCGACGACCAGCGGCTGACGCCCCCGAAAACCATCCTCTATTTCATGCCAGTAAAGTACTTCTGGCTCGTCAAGTTTCCAACAGAGCAACACAACCCGCCCGTCCAGCTTCGAGGGAAAATCGACCAGTCCCTCCATCGCATTCTTGGGCTCCACACCCAGTTCACGAAGTTCCTGAATATAGCCTTCGATGCAGCGACCATCCCGCTCCAACTCCTCTTCGATCTGAACCAACTCTTCCCGATACATGTCGTCCCGGCCATCTTTACGGCCCTCTAAGAGCAGAGAGAGACGCTCCCGGCGATCGACCAAATCGCGCGAACGGGTTGCGAGGTCGTTACAAATCGCCCGCACCAGAGGCAGGGCGGCGTTTGCCTCCTCCACGCTAAAAAACCGGCTGCATTCGGACGTTTCTTTGCTCATGTCATTACCTCAAGCTGCATCCATACCACAAAGCCTCAGATCATCTCAAGAGCCAATCAGTAGCGATTCCATGAATCGCTACTGATTGGGGCCTCCATGCACGGGTTCAACAATCACTTTGGACTCGGCCACGGCCGTTGGATTCAAAGACGTCCGGCCCCAAGCAATATCGACTGGCATACGAGAAAAATCAACGATGCAACCGTCCCTACTATAACAACTTAAGTCGTGAGTTGCGCCCATAAAGATACAATCGACAGGACAAGGTTCAACACACAAGGCGCAAAACATGCACTTGGAATAATCAATGGTAAATCCGGTTATCTTGAAACCCTTGCCGCCCTCCACGCGTTCTTTGCCAATATAAATACAGTCCACCGGACATGCCTTGGCACACTGATCACAGGAGATGCAGGTCGTCAGATCATATCGATGGAATCCGCGATACCGGTCTGCAACGGGCACCGGCAGTTCCGGATACTCAAAATGTTGTGTAAAAGCCTTCCGATCCCGATTATAAGTACGCAACCAGTAGCGCGCTGTAACATACAGCCCATGGGCGATCGTGAAGACCGTTGTAAAAACGTCCCGAAACCACTTTCTCATCGAATACCTCGATATTCAAAATTTTCTAAAGCGAGAGGATGATCATTCTCGGCGGCACCCAGACCCCAGGAACTACGACCCCAGAGACTACGACCCCAGAGACTACCGATCCCAGAGACTACCGATCCCTTCAAGCCCTCCACATCGCATCCTTACAATCGTATCCTTTACAAAAGAGACTGGGAGCTCGCCTTCGTTGCGAATTATAAACTAGACCCAATCTTCTGCAAGAATGAGCTCTGGCGTTCTTCGGCCCGACTGCGGATCTAAAAGCCAGCCGTTAATCACGGTGGCGATCGGAACGGACCCGCAAACTGCAGTCTCAAGAATAAACCCCATCCATCTGGCCGCTCTTCTCCCCCGAGAGGAGGCACCGTAGAAATCCAAACCAGGAGTTCCCAGGGCCCTGCGGGCTTTGAAGGGCCCAGTTTGGCCCACGATGCCCCTGATTTGGGAAATTGGAGCGCCCGCTCCAGGACGACCCACACCGTCTTCGACAAAACCCGGAAAACAGATCGCCCAATGAATGTAAAACATTGTACGGAAGTCACTTAAGGATTTTTTCCAGTGCCCAGGCGAGCCAGAGCCAGTCGATCTGCCTTGGCAAGCAGACCTGACTTACCGGATTTACCCCTGTTGGTGGACAATTTTTCAGCTGAAAACACCTCCATACTCCCCATATTTCCTTGACTCCTGCGTGCTAGCGCGTAGAGTGAAAATAAAGAAACTGTCTGCTTTGATGGGTTCTCCGTGTCCTTTGGCGGGTGCGGGGTAATTTTTTCCTGGCTAATACGCATCCATACCAATTGATCCAAAGATCGTTCGCAGGAGCAAACCGAAGGAATCGGCAATGTTAGTGCTATCTCGCAAGAAGAACGAGAGTATCGTGATCAATGATGACATCACGATTGTCGTCGTTGAAATTCGTGGGGATAAGGTCCGCCTGGGCGTCGAGGCGCCTAAAGAAATACCGGTACACCGTCGCGAAGTCTACGATGCAATCCGAAATGGCAATGCTGCGGAAACGACCAGTGGCACTGCGGGTGAACCGGATGCTGCGGAATCGACTTGAGTTGCTGCTTTGGACAACTGGCGGACGGAATCGTTCGTTCACAACCGTTCTTGCTCTATTTTTCTTTTCGCAATCTCTGTTGCGAGTCTCTGTTGCCGGAGCCTAAGTCTTGCCATCGAAACCGGTTAAACAGGGGCACCTTATTGCTTGCCACTTGACGGTTTAAGCCCGTACCCCTTAAATATTCTGTACTGTAGGCGTGTTGGCGTTAATCCCTGCCTGCTTCGGCCCCATCGTCTAGCGGTCTAGGACTCCGGCCTTTCACGCCGGCAACACGGGTTCGAGTCCCGTTGGGGTCACTCATATTAACAGCGACACGAACGACCGTTACGGATCAGGGTGGCTCTCCTCGTGAGGCACCGTGGTACGTTCCCGTCGCCATTGATCCTGACAACGTCATGAATCGTCTGGCCACTATCGCGCTGCTCTGCCTGCTCCAGGCAATCTTCGCCCTATTCGTTCACCCTTGTTATGCCTTTCGCCCTCGAGGCGCTCGGCTGCTCGAAGCGGAACTCGTCGTCTTAGGTCGCCTCACAAACGTCCGGGAGGAAAAAGACCAGATTCTTGGTGAGATTGCTATCGAGAAGATGCTCAAAGGAACAACCACGGGCAAGAAGATTCCTGCAAAATGGCAAAAAGGAATGCCCTCTCCTGCGCCCACCGAGACCACCGCGGATTCACTCCAGGACGGCACACGTGGGATCTGGTTTCTCGTTCGGGATCGCGATTCCCAGCTGTTTCGCGGTCTCACAGCGGGTCCCGCCGCGGCCGCGAACGAAGTGGACGCAATCGAGTGGGAACTTGCCGAATTGCGGGAGCTCAAGTGGAGCAAACCCGAGCATGGGCTCACGATGGCACTCGTTGTGGAGGTACAGGATGTGGAAGGTGATGAAGTTTGGAGTGAGGGCCAACTCCTCGCAGCAAAAGCGACGGTCGCCGTTTTTCCGGTTGCTAAGAATACTTTGGACCACGATCTGCTCGTGGCGGACTGTGCCGCCGACCATCCCTTCACCGCCATCTGGTCACGGCCCGGGAGCTGGGACTGGAAAACGGCACTTTACAGTTCCCCAAAACGGGACCTGCTGGAAGAGAGCGCAGATCAATTCCAGCGGGTCCGCCCCAATCAGATTTGCCAAATCGGCCACGGTTTTGTCTTCCCGCCACTCGTGGACGACGGCCAGTACACGCTCACGATCAAGTTTTCAAGCCAACGCGGCAAGACGTCCCAAAAGGGCAGTGTGTGGAAAGGAACCTTGGAACTGCCCACCTTCCGGTTAAAACTGCCGCTGGAAATTTTCGAGGACGATTCCAAGCAAGACAAATGAAAGGAAACAGAACACGCCGATGCGGAAGAAAAAACTTGGTCGCACGGAGCTCGAACTGACAACGATCGGCCTGGGGACCTGGGCGATTGGTGGGGGTGCGTGGAAATTCGGTTGGGGGCCTCAAGATGAAAAGGATGCGATTGCAGGCATCGTTCACGGCGTGGAATTGGGGATCAACTGGATCGATACGGCACCCGTTTATGGGGATGGGCAGTCGGAGGAACTTGTGGGGAAAGCCCTCCAACGTCTGGGAACGGCACACCCGCTAATCGCTACCAAGTGCTCGAGGAAGGTTCTCGCGGATGGCAGCGTGACGGGCCAACTCGACACAAAAAGCGTGAAGCAAGAATGCGAAGACAGTCTGAAACGGCTGGGAATCGAGGCCATCGACCTGTATCAAATGCACTGGCCCCAACCGGAACAACAAATCGAAGAGGGCTGGGGCGCAATGATCGAACTTCTCGAAGAGGGAAAGGTGCGTCATATCGGCGTGTCAAATTTTGATGTCGCGCAGCTGGAGCGGCTCAATGCAATCCATCCAATTGCCTCGTTGCAGCCACCGTACAACCTACTCAATCGCGACGCCGAAAACGAGCTTTTTGATTACTGTGCCGCGCATGAGATAGGGATTGTCTGTTACAGTCCCATGGCACGGGGGCTCCTTTCTGGAGCGATGAGTACGGAACGGGCAATGCAGCTGGAATCGACCGATCATCGGCGACGGGAGCCGATGTTCCAGCCACCGCAACTTGAGGAGCATCTGGCATTGGTAGAGACACTTCGCACCCTGGCCGAGCGGAACGGCCGCTCGGTGGCGGAACTTGCGATCGCTTGGGTCCTAAGGAGAAGGGAGGTCACATCCGCAATTGTGGGTGCTCGGTCGCGGACCCAGATCGCGGGCACCGCCGCGGCAGCCAATTGGAAGCTCACGCCACAAGACACCCACGAAATTGAAATCTTATTGACGCAACATACCGAGCAGCTCAAGAGGGCTTGTGGAGTGGGCACAAATTGACGGGCCGGGGATGGGCATATCCCACCACTTTTTAGGGCACGTCAATCGCGTTAGACTGTTAGGGGTGCTCGACCCCCAGCGGAGTTCCTTAGTACGTCACTCACTTTCTCACATCAGCGAAGATTTGCGAGGCAAATCCATTGAAAACAAAAACTGCTCTCCTGTTCACCCTACTATTCCTTGTTACTCTGTCGCTCGCTGGAAATTCGGGCTGTAAGAAAAAATCCAAATCAACCGAAGCGGATGTATCCAAAAAAACTGAGGGGACGACTGTGAAAAAAGAAGCTTGGGGAAATATCGATGGCAAAGAAGTATTTTTGTACACGCTCACCAACAGCAACGGTCTGGTCTGCAAGTTGACAAATTGGGGTGCAACAGTCACTGAACTCCACGTACCGGACCGCGATGGCAATGTCGAGGATGTGGTTTTGGGATTCGAATCCCTGGACCGCTGGCTCGATAGTGACGGCAAGGGAACTACAAATCCCGCCTACATGGGTGCTACGATTGGTCGTGTCTGTAACCGCATTGCGGACGGTCGTTTCGAACTCGACGGAAAGGCCAATCAACTCGCTAAAAATAATGGACCCAATCATCTCCATGGTGGCGACGAGGGCTGGGACAAAAAGGTCTGGGAGGGCAAAGTCCTCGAACAGCAAGACGGAGTTGGGGTTCGATTTTCGCTCGTCAGCCCGGATGGTGACGAAAATTATCCCGGTGAAGTGACCGCAGAGGTGGTGTATCTTTTGACTGACGATGACGCGCTGAAGGTAGAATTTGGGGCTACAACCGATCAGCGCACACCGGTCAACATGACCAACCACAGCTATTTTAACCTTGCGGGTGAAGGCGAGGGAACAATTCTCGATCATGAATTAAAGTTGGAATCACCGCAGCACACCGCATTTGACGAGACCGGCATTCCAACCGGTACATTGGCCCGTCTCGAGAAAACGCCGCTCGATTTCACTGCGGCTCAGCGGATCGGCGCGCGGATCGGGGAGATTCCCGGGGATCCGGGTGGCTACGACCATAATTTTGTACTCCGCGAAGAAAAGGTGTCGGAGCCCCAATTGGCCGCCACGCTCTACGACCCAAAGAGTGGCAGGGAACTGCAACTCTATACCACGGAAGTCGGTATCCAGTTTTATTCGGGAAACTATCTTGACGGCTCGCTCAGAGGAAAGAGCGGAAAGAAATATGAGAAAAACTTTGGCTTGTGCCTCGAGCCTCAGTTTCATCCCGATTCGCCCAATCAGGCTCACTTTCCGGACTCGATCCTTGAGCCGGGCCAGCGCTATGAGCACAAGTGCGTTTATCAGTTTGGTGTGCGGAAATGATCTTTGTCAGCCAACCTTGAAACTCAGCTTCGCGTTGTCCGCATTTGAGTCTCTGCGTCGATTCAGGGTGGACCGACACGTCCTCTCGCGCAGTTAGAGTGGCTAAAAACCGCGAAATTGGAGCAGCGAGTTTTGAGAGACCAAGTGCATGAAATACTGCGCGGGCGACCAATACTGCGAGAGCGACCAATACTACGCGGGCTAGTCGTATTGAATCATGCTGATCGTCTCATGCGGTGCGATACGGTTGCGGCCACCAAGCCCTAAAAGTTCGATCACAAACGCACAACCCACGACTTTGGCACCAGCCCGTTCGATCAATCGGCAGCAGGCTTCCACCGTTCCACCAGTTGCCAGGAGGTCATCTACCAAGAGGACATTCTGTCCCGACTCAACCCCGTCAATGTGAATTTCCAGCGAATCGGTTCCGTATTCCAGATCGTACTGGAACGCATGCGTGTCGAATGGCAGTTTGCCTGGTTTGCGAACCGGCACAAAGCCTGCTCCAATCTCGACCGCCAGCGGTGCCGCAAAGATAAAGCCTCGGGCCTCTGCCGCTGCAACGACATCGATATCCAGATCATGCACCCGAGCGGCAAGCTGAGAAATCGTTGCACGCAGCGCAGCGGCCGAAGCAAGCAACGGCGTAATATCCCTGAACAAGATGCCCGGTTTGGGGAAATCCGGAATCGACCGGATATAGTCTTTTAAGGGGATCGAATCGCTTGTGCCCATGCCTCGCAGTATACGACCTGCCGGCATTAAGAGAAAGGATGGGCTTTGCCGGAGTACCTTGAGATCGCCAATGTACCTTGAGATCGCCAATCGAACTCAGTTTAATCGGTTTCCTGCAAATTATTATGCAACCGCGTCAAAGCTTCTGTTTCGATCTGACGCACTCGCTCTCGAGTCAGGCTGAGGGCTTCGCCGATTTCTTTGAGGGTGTGCGGTTCACGATCGTCTAAACCAAAACGCATCCGCAATACTGTGGCTTCCCTCGGGTCTATCTCATTGAGCATCTGCAGGACATGCTGCAAGATGTCGCTTTCCAACATCACATCTTCCGGATTCTTTAGTCGTTCGTCTTCGACCATTTCACCCAGTGACCAACCTGCTTCCGGTTGATCAGACTGTGGAGTTGAATAGTAGATCCGGATCGCTTTCTTGACAATCGGTAGTTTTTTCTTGGGCATACTCAGCACGCGGGCAATCTCCTCGTGCGTCGGTGTGCGGCGAAGTGCATATGTCAAACGCGCCGATGCACGACGCCACTTTGACAATAGTTCGACCATGTAGGCAGGAATACGAATGGTTTTCGCGGAGTTGATCAAAGATCGCTTAATGGATTGTTTGATCCAGTAGCTTGCATAGGTTGAAAATCGAGTCCCCATGGTGGGATCGAACCCTTCGACCGCTCGCAAAAGCCCCAAGTTGCCTTCTTCGATAAGGTCCGGTAAAGGAAGGCCTTTGCCGGTGTAGCCTCGAGCAATACTTACAACGAGTCGTAGATTCGCCCGCACCATATGATCTCTGGCCCGCACACTGCCCTCTCCGACTTCTGTCGCCAGTTGCTTTTCTTCCTCAGCAGTAAGCAGGCTTGTTTGGGTGATTTCGCGGAGGTAAGTCTCAAGCGGTGCCTGCGGTGCGGAATCGGAAGAAAGGCGACATCGATCAGTTTTGGCTGCGGTCATATTGGGCGGTCCTGGTTAACTATGCTCTCTAGATAGATAGCAGTATCGACGGAAAGATGAACGGTTCTATAATACAGTGGAAATGAGAGCGCGCAGAGGGAATGTAACTCCACTGCACTCTGTAGGGAAAAAACGGCTTGGCCCTAAAAGACCAGCCTCAAAAAATTCTGGCCGTCGCAGCGGTTATCACGCACAACGACGAACAAATACGCGAACCCGCACAAGCTACGAGGAGCAATCTCAGCTTACCAGACCCGGGAGATACTTGGGGTCGGAAGCATGATCGCGATGGCAACGGTTATGCTTGTTCTTCCGCCTCTGCCGATTCGCCCTCATGCTCCTCCAAATCCTCGGCAGCCGCCATCTCGCTCACGTCGTGTGAGGAAGTATCGATCAGTGGACCGGAAATCTCCCCAACACCACCCTTGAGTGGTTCGGAAGACTTGGCCGTGGCACCGACCGCCTCTTCCTCCGCTGGAGACTTCGGATCCTCCGCATCGGGCCAATCGACCTGCTTGCGCGAAAGACCGATCTTTCGTTCCTCCGCATCGACACGCAATATTTTCACCTCTATTTCCTCTCCCTCCTTGACGATATTGTCAGGACTCTCGATCTTTTCATCGGTGAGTTCTGAAATGTGGAGCAATCCCTCAAGACCATTCTCAAGGCCTACAAACACACCAAAATTAGTCAGCTTGGTGACGGTTCCCGTGACCAACTGCCCAGTCTGGTATTTGCTTGGAATATCAGTTGCCCAGGGATCCTCCGTCATTTGCTTAATCCCTAAAGCAATGCGACGACGCTCCTGATCGACCGACAGGACCTTGCATTCCACTTCCTGACTTTTTTCCAGCACCTCGCTGGGGTGGCTGATTTTACGAGTCCAGGACATGTCACTGACATGCAAAAGTCCATCGATACCCTCTTCGATTTCGATGAAAGCACCATAGTTTGTAAGGTTACGGACTTTCCCCTTGATGAAACTGTCTGGCGGATATTTCTCGGCGACCTTATCCCAGGGGTTTGCCTGCGTCTGCTTCATGCCAAGGGAGATTTCCTGCTTCTCCTCGTTGATTCCCAGTACGACCACTTCAATATTATCACCAATCGAAACCAATTCATTGGGATGGTTGATGCGACGGGTCCAGGACATTTCGCTGATGTGTACTAGGCCTTCAATACCGTCTTCGAGTTTGACAAATGCGCCATAACTCATCACATTGACAACCGCTCCATGAACGATCGATTCAACGGGATATTTCTTAGCAACGCTTTCCCAGGGACTGGACGTCTTTTGCTTGAGTCCAAGGGCAACTTTTTGTTTCTCGTAATCGATATTCAAAATCTGAACTTCGATTTCTTGATCGATTTGTGTCATCTCCGTCGGATGTGCGATACGGCCCCAACTCATATCGGTAATATGCAATAAGCCCTCCAACCCACCCAGGTCAACAAAGGCACCAAAATCTGCAATGTTTTTCACCACGCCCTTCCGCAACTGACCCACCTCAAGTTCCTGCAGAAGCTGCGTCTTCTTTTCCTGGCGCTCGTCTTCGATCAGAGATCGACGGCTGACTACAATGTTGCGACGGGCCTCGTCAATTTTTAGCACCTTGCACTCGATCGGCTTCCCAATGTAGTCGCCAATATCTGCCGGTCGCCGGATATCAACCTGACTGGCCGGCAAAAATACATTCACGCCGATGTCAACCAGCAAACCACCCTTGATTTTCCGACCGACGATCCCCGTAACCACGTCCCCTTCTGCCACCGTGGACATGACTTTTTCCCATTCGCGAATCCGCTTGGCCTTCCGCTTACTGAGAACGATCATCCCCTGGAATCCCACATTGGGTCCCGAGGCACCTTCAACCTCTTCGATCAGAACGTCAACCACCTGACCTTCTTCCGGTTCTTCATCATCCTCTTCCCATTCGCCAACGGAAATAATGCCTTCACTTTTGTATCCCACATCAACCAACACATATTCAGAATCGACTCGCAATATTTTTCCAGTAACAATCTGATTTACACCTAGCTCCCCGCTCGGAGCAAACAGCTCTTCAGCGCTGTTGTCTCCCAAGGCCGCTTGCATCTCCGCTTCCCAATCTCCGACGCTAACATCGATTCCTCGAATAAGATTTCGGTTGACCATTTGGTTTGCTAACAGGTTGGTTTGCCGATCGCATGACTTCTGGCTATCCGGCGGCCAGAATTACCTTGGAATGCGGCAAGTAGGAATAGGGTCTCTCACCCGGCGCTGCCACGGCGGCATGCCTGTTTTGAGGCAATCGACATAAGCCGTCGATTCTAAAACAATCAAGCGAATCAGGGAACCCGTTGCAGACGGTTCCCGCTGGGTTTTTAGCCCGTTTGGTGGCTTCCCCACACGATCAGAACGCGGGGTCATTTCCAGCGGTCAATCGAATCGAATCTCACCAAATTCGGCATTGCCCTTCATCGCCACTCAAGTCGGCTTCCCCAAAGGTGCCCGCTGCATGGAACTGCTTGGCCCGTTGCACCCCACGGACGGCAGCGGCATGACAGTCGATCAGGCGCCGCCTTATTTCTGCGATCAGTTCCTGGTCACTATAGCTGCGGATCTGCTCCGGGCCGAGCGAAAGGCCAAACTGAATCTGAATCACTTTTGGCCTCGGGAACCGTTTACTTCGTGGCCAAGCCTCGAAAGCGCCAGCGATGGCAACCGGCATTACCTGAACGCCACTGCGGCGAGCGAGGGCACAAAACCCTGGCTTCAACTTTCCTACCTGGCCGTCGAGGCTGCGTGATCCCTCGGGAAATACCAAAACCATCTCACCTCGTTTGAGCCGTCGGAGCGTCTCTTTCATGCCGGAGAGGCCAACGCCTTCACGATCAATCGGAATCGCATCCAACGAACGGATCAGCCACCCCAATAAGAAAACACGGAATAGGGTGGCCCGAGCCATATAATTCGAACGACGACGACAAAACGCTCCAATCAGAGGTGGGTCCAAGTGGCTTTGATGATTAGCCACGACCAGGACCGCGCCCTTTTTTGGTTCATACTGCTTTCCCTGTATCCGAATACGAAAGAAGATTATAGAAAATATCCTCACCGTTGCGCGGATAAAATCGTACCACGGACCCTTGAGCAGAGAGCTTCGCATGAAAATAAATCGGGGAAATTGGGGCTTATTGACTCGTATCGAGAAAAACTAGGCTTGATGCTGACGTACCAGGGACTCGAGAAGGTCAATAATCGCGTCAACTGTCATGCCATCGGTATTAACTTCAACTGCATCTTCGGCTTTCATGAGGCGTCCGATGTCACGCTGACTGTCGCGTATGTCTCGTTGCTCTTGGGCGGCGCGTACTTCTTCAAGCGTGATTGATTGTCCCTGGGATTTCAACTCTGCCAGCCGCCGCCCGGCCCGAGTTTCGGCCGTCGCGGTGAGGAAGATTTTGCAAGGGGCCTCCGGAAAGGCCACCGTTCCCTGGTCGCGGCCCTCGGTAACCACATCGCATCCACTTGCGATCAAGCGCTGCAGGTGTACCAGCGTCTCACGAACCGCCGGATTATCGGCGACATAGTGGACCAGCGAGGTAACCTCTACGGTACGAATCGGTTGGCTGACATCCTTGCCATTGACGAGAACCGCCTCGCCTTTTAACTCAATCTGGAGTTGTTGGGAAAATTTGGAAACCCGATTCGCTTCGGAAAGCTCGATTCCGGCTTGCAGGGCGGCATACGTGACCGCGCGATACATGGCCCCTGTGTCCAGAAACTGGTATCCCAGTCGCAAGGCGAGAGTACGGGCGACAGTCGATTTTCCAGCTCCCGCGGGACCGTCGATGGTCACGATCATGTTTGCCACATTAATTCAATCGTGCAAAATTCACTGCCAGCAAGTTCCAGTGCGACTCGATCGCGTTCGGGAGATAAGTCAGCGGTAATATGCCCCAAAAAATCCAACTTTCTCGCGGCGGCCAGCTCACAAAAGCTCCGTAATGTAACCGATGTCGATCGGCCACACGTCTCCAACAACCGCAGGCGTATCCCCAAAACGTTTTCTCCAGAGGAAATCGCCTCGCAATGCGTCACAACAACGTGGGGTGCGCTGAGATGCAGCAGCCAGCCTGAATTCGGCACCACACCCGCTTTCTTTTCAGAGAGGGCCCTCGGTGGTGCCAAAACCGCCAACGCAGATCGGGCGGGTGACGGAATACCAACACCGATGGCAAACTGAAAACGGCGCGCCGTTTCACCTGGAGTGATCAACAGCGTATCGATTTGACCATCTTCAACTAAAACGTGGTAGGGCAGTCCCTTGCTCAAAAGTGTTAAGTTCAACGATCCGCAATGCAAATCCAAATAGTGAGGTGCTTCCAGACGTCGTCGGTGCGTACGCAGACGCGTCATGCCCACGCTCCGATGCACCTCCGATCCGGGCCAAGCAAAGCGGCACGCATAATAGGACTGCCAGGGATTGCCTTCTGGAAGCAGGATCGGATTCAAGTAAACCTCGATGGAAAGAATCGGTGACCCCCGCATAATGCGTACGGT
>JAUWIQ010000457.1 GCA_030605285.1 Planctomycetota bacterium | reverse complement strand
TGCGTATCCGCTATGCCCGCGAGGATGCCAAGGTCTCGGCTTCGGAACTCGATGCCGCAAGGACCGCGAATCAGCGGCACCCCGGCACGTTTGGTGAAGCGGAAATGCGCAACATGCGACTCCAACTCTCCCGCTCCACACTCGGGATCGAACAGGCGGAACTTGATCAGAAGGATTACATCTACGCCCAAGAAAGCAATACGGTCAAACTCCGGGCGGCTGAGGAGGAGATCGGTCGACGCAATATCGAAGCCCCCTTTGCCGGCGTGGGCGTGGATATTCAAACGCGTAAAGGAGAATGGGTGAACCCCGGCGATCCACTTCTGCGACTGGTACAGATGGATCGCTTGAGTATCGATGGCTTTCTCAACGTCAAAGAGGACCGCGGACGGGTTCAAAAGGGAATGCCTGTCGTGGCGACGGTCGATACGGGTGCAGCAAAATTTGAGATCCAAGGAAAAGTTTCTTTCATCAGCCCGCTGGTGCAGGCAGGGGGCAACTTCCGTGTCCGCGTGGAAGTTAAAAACACGCAAAAAGACAGCCAATGGATGCTTCGTCCGGGATTGCCCGCTACGTTTCGCATTCCTGTCAACTAATCAATGATTACGCTCACCGACAGTCTCGTATCGGCCTCTTCGCGTCCGCTAAGCGTTCGCTGCCGACCTGATCTTACGAGCCGCAAGCAACTTTATCACGGCACTCCCTATTGGATTGTAAAAGAACCGATAGGACTCAATTACTTTCGCTTTCAGGAAGAAGAGTTTTCCATCCTGCAAATGCTCGACGGTGAAACCAGCCTTGATACGATCAAACAGCAATACGAGGCCAAATTTCCTCCGGGCAAAATCAGCGTGGAAGAAATCGCCAGATTCGTAGGAAATCTTTTTCAAAGTGGACTGCTGATGGCTGATGTGCAGGGACAAGGGAAACAACTGATCGTTCGCAAAGAAGAAAAACAGCACAAACAGCTGATTGCCACCCTTTCCAACGTGCTTGCAATCCGTTTCAAGGGCATCGATCCGGAGCGTTTACTCAATTGGCTCTATCCGAAAACCCGTTGGTTTTTCTCGTCAACGGCCGTGGCGATTTGCCTCACGCTGGGTCTGGCAGCGTTGCTGCTCGTCGGTGTGCAGTGGGAAACATTTCAGGCAAAACTTCCTACATTCCACACTTTTTTTGCGGGTAAAAACTGGATCTGGCTGGGACTGACCCTGGCCATTACGAAAGTGCTGCATGAGTTCGGGCACGGTCTCTCGTGCAAACATTTTGGTGGTGAATGCCACGAAATGGGGGTCATGATTCTTGTCCTCACTCCGTGCCTCTACTGCAACGTTTCTGATTCGTGGATGCTTCCGAACAAGTGGCATCGTGCGGCCATTGGTGCAGCGGGAATGTATGTCGAAGTTGTGATCGCCTCGCTGGCAACCTTTTGCTGGTGGTTCACCGAGCCAAATACGATCCTTAATCAGGTATCGCTGAGCATCATGTTTGTATGCTCGGTGAGCACCTTGCTCTTCAACGGAAATCCGCTGTTGCGCTACGATGGCTACTACATTCTCTCCGATATTTTAGAGATTCCTAATCTGCGGCAGAAATCAAGTTCGATTCTCAATCGCAAACTTGGTTTACTCTGCCTAGGTATCGAGCCCCCGGAAGATCCTTTTCTACCGCAAAAGAAACAGGGACTGTTTGCACTCTACAGCATCGCCGCCGTGCTTTACCGTTGGCTCATTGTCTTTGGCATCCTCTTTTTTCTTTACAAAGTTTTTGAGGGCACTGGTTTTGAAATTATTGGCCAGTTGATTGCGACCTTTTCTCTGTATGGCCTGGTCGTTCAACCGGTTTGGAAGCTTGGAAAATATCTATCGGTCCCCGGGAGGATCCACAATATGAAAACCCCAAATCTCATTGGTACGCTGAGTGTGGTCGCCGTCCTCCTGGCCGTCTTCCTCTTCGTTCCCCTACCCCACCACGTGATCTGCCCGCTGGAAATTCAACCGCATCAGGCAGCCCGAGTCTACGTAGAGGTTCCGGGCATCTTGACCAAGACGTATGTGCAGTCCGGGACGATCGTCGAGAAAGGTGAAAAGCTGGCCGAACTCGATAATCTTGATATCGCCATGGAAACGGTGCGGTTGCGGGGGGAACTTTCTGTACTTCAAGAGGAAATCGCTCACCTTAATTTCGAACGAAATCAAACCCGCGGAGACGATGCGCGAAGGGCCAACAACGAACTGCTTGCCGCCCGCGAAAGAATGGCCAGCGCCCTGGAGCGACTCGATCAACAGCAAGGGGATTTGGCTCGACTGACACTGACCGCTCCCCGAGGAGGCTACGTGTTTCCACCGCCTTTCCACTCGGGGCAAGCCACCGTAGAAGGCTTGTTGCCGACGTGGTCTGGCACGCCGCTACAAAAAAAGAATCGGGGAGCGATGCTGCAAACGAGTGAGTTATTTTGTCAAATTGGTGACCCGACAGAGATGGAAGCCGTCCTGGCAATCGACCAATCGGACCGCAACTTTATCGCTCAGGATCAAGCAGTAGAAATCATCATCAACCATCTTCCAGACAAGACCTTTGAATCCACCATTGAGCAAATTGCAACGACCGAGATGACCGAACCACCGCAACGCCTGACCGAGCGGGCGGGCGGAGAACTGCTCACCCAAACCGATCCAACGGGCCGGGAACAATTAATGAGTACACCCTATCAAGCACGGGTTCTCCTGAACGCCCCCGAACATCTCCTCCGCGTGGGCCTTCGCGGCCAGGCCAAAATCCATACCGCGCCCCGC
>JAUWIQ010000220.1 GCA_030605285.1 Planctomycetota bacterium | reverse complement strand
GTCGATTGGATGAATACCTCGATCGGAATAGGAAACATCGAGAAATAGAGGGTGTGAGCCCGTCTCCGGCGGGTGGCAACGAAGAAGATCCAGTCGCGATCTTCCGGAAAGACAATTGGGTTGTGCGCCCCATCGAACCCTCAGATCAGGCTGCCGTCCAGCAGATGTCGTTCCATATGACATTCACAAATCCAGCCGAGAAAGAGATTCTTGTCACCCATCCTGCGGGAAGCCATGAGATACAGGGAGCCGTCATGCTGCAATGGACGACGGCAAAACCGACGATGCTCCGACTCCGGATGAGCCTTGTTGGGGAGCATCATGAATCTGACGGGGGCCCAACGTACGACCAGATCCAGTTATGGCTTTTACGAGCGAGTCTCGCACGTGCGGCAGCGGGTGGTGCAGAACAAGTGAAATTCACATTCCGGGGAAAGCAAGATGATTCTGCACTCTATGCTGCGTTGAAACAATTTGGATTTTACGAGTTTAAGGTTCAGGAAGTATATCAAATCAGCAGTACCCAAACCCGCGATATCGGATTTGCTTTACTGGAGCGTTACCGAAAAAAGAAGAAAATCCCTTCCGACGTACGTCTCGTCTCATTGAATGAAGTGGATTTTGAGCTAGCCGATACCTTTCTACAGCGCTGGTTTGCAGATGGTGCCGGAGATCCACCGAGCGAATTCCATCTTCCGGAGTGTCCCGTGATGCTCAAGGGAGATCAGATCATCGCCTGCGCTGTTGGCTATATCAAAGACAAAGATACGTTTGTTGTCACACGGATTGGCGTGCTTCCTGAATACCGCAAACAATGGACGACACCCTGGCTCCTGGGCGGTGCTTCCAAGGTTTCTGCAGATTTCGGCCGGCCCTCACTAGAATTTATTATCGATGAAGACCAATACGCAGACTGGGTAAAAATTGCTCGGCGACATTTTAATGCACAACATACCGATACAATGCAAACGATGGTACTCGACTTAAAAGAGCCCTGGTCCTGATGCCGTAGCTTTTCAGGGGTTCGGCTTGCTTACCCAACCATCTTGGGACAACCCATTAAGTCGAGCAAACAAGCAGATCAAGACCCTTTGCGTTGTGGTTGAGTGTATGATGATAAAAAGAGTGCCGTCGATTGTTTGTCAGGTAGACCAGACATTCCGACTCGCAATCTGACAAGCTGCAAATTTGTTGAATGGACTTTATCTTTCTCTGTCGTGTACCGATAAGTTCCGATGTCCGATCAGAACCAAAACCGATCGCAACCAGCAAAGAGGGCGTTGGTTCTTGGTGCTGGGATTGCAATTGTCCTCGGAGCCATGCTATTTTTTCGATCGCGTGGCGCGGATGTTGGCAATCAACCTCGTCGTGGTCTTACAAGTCGTACTCACCAGGACACGGAGATCCGTCGCGTCGCGGGCCCGAAACACCCGCTTACAAAGCAGCAAGACCGAAAGGCTGCATTTCGGACTGATAATCGTGAAAATCTTGTCGATCGCTGGCAACAGATTGATAATCCTTCACAAGACGGCTGGGAAACTGAGGCCTTTAGTGAGGCAGCAACAAAGCAGCTAAAACGCATAGGCAAGTTTTTACAGCAGCCACACGAGCTGGCATCG
The DNA here is from genome assembly GCA_030605285.1 of Planctomycetota bacterium. The sequence continues at coordinate 3,011 of JAUWIQ010000220.1, read as the reverse complement.
GCAGATATTGCTGGCATCACGACGAGTGACTTTCATTCTGCTTTACTCCGGCCCGCTGACCTCGAATTGGTCTTCAGTGACGACATTTTTCAGGTCCAACGAGCGCGCCATTTAAAAGGTGATCCAAAATCAAATCACCACTTCAGAGGTCCCGAAGGATTCCATCGGGCACTTTTACAGTTAATTGAGCCCTTTGCAGACGCGAACAATATTCGTACGAAGTTTAAGATTTTTCGGGTACACGCAAACAAAAACGCAAACACCACGCGCCAATACGTACAAATTACAGGTCAGGTGAACGGGGGGGTGATCGAACAACATGCGACTTGGGAGGCTGATTGGACCAACAGACCCGCTGCGGCGCCGCTGTTAGTATCGCTGGATGTACTCGATTTTGAACAAGTTCGCGCCCAAACTTCCGAGGGCACACTCTTCACAGACTGTACGGAATCGATTCTCGGGAGCAATGCCTGCTATGCCGAGCAATTCCTGCGAGGCTACAACTATTGGATGCTACAAAAACCGTATAACCGGTACCAAATTACCGAGATGATGGGACATCCCGGATTGGCGATTGGCGATGTCAACGGGGATGGACTGGACGACCTCTACGTCTGCCAGGAGCAAGGACTGCCGAACCGTCTTTTTCTGCAACAAAAGGATGGAACTGCCGACGAGGCCTCCGCAGCCTGGGGGGCGGACTGGCTCCAGGCCTGCCGCAGTGCGCTGCTTGTGGATTTGGATAATGATGGCGATCAGGATCTCGTCGTTAGTTTTCTGGGTGGACTCGCCATCGCCTCCAATGAGGATCGTGCTGGGTTTCGCATTCGCTCCGTATTGCCCACGGGCGACGATATGATTTCACTTGCTGCCGCGGATGTCGATAACGATGGGGATGTGGACATTTATACAACCGCCTACTACGCAGACAAGCAACTAAGCGAACGGCAGCTCGCAGGTCTGCCCGCAGCCGGTGATGCATTTGTCTATCATGATGCCAATGTGGGTGGTTACAACAGGTTGCTGCGCAATGATATCAAGCAGGACAGTTGGTCCTTTGCCGATGTGACCGAAGAGTCCGGGTTGGGGGTTAACAACACTCGCTATTCCTTTGCTGCTGCCTGGGAGGATTATGACAACGATGGAGACCAGGACCTGTATGTTGCCAACGACTATGGCCGCGATAACTTGTACCGAAATGATGAGGGTCGCTTTGCAGATGTCTCGGATCATGTTGGTGCCGAAGATGCCGCCAGTGGTATGTCTGTTACCTGGAGCGACTTCGACCGCGACGGCTGGGCCGATGTCTATGTAAGCAATATGTGGTCCGCGGCGGGTAATCGCATCGCGTTTCAACCCCATTTTAAGCAAGATGCTGATCCCGAGGTCAAGCAACGGTTGCAGCGATTTGCACGCGGCAACACGCTATTGCACAACAATGGCCAGGCACAATTTGTTGATATCAGCGCGAAATCTGGCGTTGAAATGGGCCGCTGGGCCTGGGGCTCCCTGTTTGCGGACGTCAACAACGATGGCTGGGACGACCTACTCATTGCAAACGGGTTTATCACCAAAGACGAGAACAGCGGTGATTTGTGAAGTTTCTTCTGGCGACAGGTCGTGTCGAACACTTTTGATGATGATCATGACAGCGATACACCAATGCGACAGAAAGTCCGCGCTCGCTTTAATAGCATGTTTTCGGATGGTCGTTCATTCAGCGGACATGAACGAAATTGCTGTTATTTAAATACCGGTGGGGCTCCTGCGGGCGACGGCCGCTTTGCCAATATTTCGGCCACCAGTGGGATTGATTTTCCGGATGACGGACGGGCTCTGGCCACCGTCGATTGGGATCAAGATGGGGATCTGGATGTTTGGACATCCAATCGCAATGCACCCCGTCTGCGTTTTCTTCGTAACAATACACCTCGCTCAGCTCATTTTTTGGATTTGCGCCTTGTCGGCGATGGAAGCACTACGAATCGCGATGCGATCGGTGCCCGGGTTGAAGTGGTACTCGAGAAGCTGGGCAGCAGCGAACCGAAGTCCCTCGTGAAATCAAAAACACCCGCGGGCAGCAACCCTCAGCCGCCGTTGATCAAAACTCTCCGTGCGGGCGAGGGATTCTTATCTCAGAATTCGAAATGGTTACACTTTGGCTTAGCCGCAAAAGACGATGTCAAAAAAGTGATTGTCCATTGGCCGGGCGGACAGAGAGAAGAATTTCGGGGATTAAAAGCCGATAATCGCTATCTCTTATCACAGCACTCCGGAGTGGCCAAACAAATTCCCACGGCATCTCGAAATCTTAAACTCAACTCTCAGGAACCCCTGTCGACTCATTTGGGAGAAGTACCCTTTCGTCTGACAACGCCAATCGAACTGCCTCCCTTGCCATTTCAAACGTGGGCCGGGGAAAACCAATGGATTGAGGCTCGCAAAGGCCAAGGACTACTTATCAATTTTTGGGCGAGTTGGTGTCTCCCCTGCCTTAAGGAACTTAAAGAAATTGGAAAAGCAGACGAACAAATACGCTCTTCCGATCTCGATATCCTGGCACTCTCAATTGACGGTCTCAATGGGGAACCCTTAGATGCCAAACGAGCTGCAGAAATACTCGATTCATCTGATTTTTATTTTCGCTCGGGTCGAGCCACCATGAGTCTTATCCGCCGACTTCAAGCACTTAATGTACTGAAGACGGAAAGCAGCGAACTACCTTTGCCCTTCAGTATTCTAATAGACTATCGCGGACGCCTGGTCGCAGTGTATCGGGGGCCGATCACCATCGACCAGATCCTGGGGGACCTTGGGAACGTGGATGGTGACCTCTTAACCCGCTTCCAGCAGACCGCTCCTTTAAAGGGACGCACCCTGGACCACCCGGTGGCACGCGAAGCACTCGAACGAGCGAATGCCGATGCGCGATTCAAATATGCCGATGCTTTGCGGCAATCGGGACTCCTCGAAATGGCAGCGAAACAATATGAAATGGTGCTTGAGATTTT
>JAUWIQ010000063.1 GCA_030605285.1 Planctomycetota bacterium | reverse complement strand
TCAACACCGGAGGCAACGAGTGCTTGGGAAAATTCAATAATTCCTTGTTTGTTGCTGACGCTGATGACGGCACGCTCGATGGCTGGATCGGACATGGGGCTACGAGGGTTGTTTGAGAAAAGGGATGCCTTCCTGGAAGACCCCTGTGTTTACGTCGGAGACTGCTAGAACGTCAAGAGGCGAGGCGAGAGAGGGCGACGGGCTTGGTCAGCAGAACCTCTTGGATTTACCAGTTGACCAGCGTAAGTTTCCGCTCGCAGCCGTCCAGCAGGAAACGAGCCTATTTCTGCAACTGAAAATACACAAAAATCTTTTATGAATCAAAAGGATTTTCGCTTTCCTCTTCGCTGGCATTCTCTCCACCGTTCCGATTTTCTGTTCCTTCTTCAGAGAGATTCGCGGAGCCCTCAACGGATTCACCATCCGTACCGGGTTGTTTGTTATTTGCGCCAATATTGTTTTGCGGAGAATGATAATGCGGTTTGGAGAGACGTGTGTCACGCAGGCATTGTACAAGGCCAGTATCCGTAACCAAGTAAATTCGATCACTGATGTGATTGACAACAGGTAATGATATGCCCTCAGTCTGTAGCCTGCCGAGACTTCGGCCGGTGTCGGTACTCAAAATGTGAATATTGTCCAACTTATCCATCCCAAAAATACGATCGGGAGTTACAGCCAAGAGACGGACAACATCTTTATTTTGCCATAGCTGTTGGTTGTTGTCCGAATTACGGACATTTGTTTTGGCTGCCGCACGGGGTTCTTTACGTACACCCAAAGTGCTTGAGATACAGTAAAGTCCTCCCTGTTCGGTGGTAATGTAAACACGACCATCCGCGACGATGGGTCGATTGGCTATCGACTCGCCAGTGGAAAATCGCCATTTAATATCACCTGTTTTTTCGTGGACTTTGTAAAGATAGCCGTTGTTTGATGCAATGTAGTAATGGGAATGTAAAAAAGTCGGTCGAGAATCAATCCCATCGTAGATTTCCGTCCGGAATAAGATTTCCGGAGGTTTTGTTGCGGCAACGTAAAACGCCCCGCGATCGCTAGGCCAGCCAACAGTTGTTCCTGACACAACAGGCTGTACCATTGAACGGCCATGTGCTTTGTGTTTCCAAACCGGATGGACTGCTCCTTTCAGTTCGTACGCCTCGAGAATGCCGTTAACCTTGGGTACAAAGACATGTTCTTTGTTGACCTCCGGTGCTGCGCCGACACTACCCCCAACCTTACGTTTCCAGATAAACTTACCTGTTAATCGATCAAAGACATGCAGTTGGGATCCGTTGATAACTGCTACATGACCAGGACCAACACCGATTGGGGTGGTGGGATGTCGGGGCGATCCAACATGATTCACCCAGAGTGACTTCCCCGTTTCTGTGTCGAATGCTTGAAGCGTACCGAGCTGTGTCTGCACCAACACTATTCCATTGCCGAGGGTGACACTTTCAACCTTGTCTCGGGAGCGGTCTAATTGAACTTGAGATACCCACGGTCGGCTAAGACCGTGGGTTTGCGCATCTGCCTCATCAATCAGCGAATTGGAAAATCCTGGTGTTGGATTAAGCAGCAGCAGAAAAAATAGACAGAAGATTCCGGCGCGCATCATGCAAGGTCCCTTTTAACTTTCAGAATGGAATCGTAGGAAGCTCGCAAATAAGAACAACAGTACAGAACCCATCACCCGACTGGCGTCCCTTCCTACCACCCATCTTAGTTTAATGATTGCGAATCTGTACCCGTATTCGTCGCTTAGCCCCCGTCTGTAGAGGGGCAAGGGGCTCGTTATCCTGCGGTCTTCCCTCTTCTGGCCCTTTGCAAGGTGACTGCAACGGTCTTTGGGCCACCCCAAGAATCTCTTCGCTAGCCGCAGTCTCTCGCAGGAACTTGCAGTGCAGGGAAATCATGACCGATCGTACCGTAGCGGCTTATAAGCTGCCCTAGCATGCCGCCGGTAGCCCGATCCGGTTTTGGTTACTACGATGGCCCCTGGACACCTAAAAGATCATTGACGCAGTAAATGAAAATGGAATCGCAGCGATTGTCTTTTGATGAAAAAGATTCGGTTCAAGCAGTCTTGGGCTATCTTAATTTTTCTTCTGGAACCCGCGATTCACATTTTCTCGGTCACCTCAATAATCTCTATCGAGCCTGTGGAAATTCTCGGGGATCCACAGTGGCCGCCGCTGGTGGATCCTCGCTGTGGGATACGGTAACACAACTTCTTTTGTCAGAATTGAGTCACTTACAGGAAAAAGATGACGCGTTTGTCGATACGATCCAGGCAAGCACTGTGCTCGCTGTAACTCGCGACCATGTGATCCCAGCCTATCGAAGATACCACAGAGATCTGTTGTTTCATCAGGATGACGACACGCTCTTCAATTCGTTTTTTCTAGGGCAGACCATTGAATGTGTGCTGTCCATTATGAATCGTTCCGGCAGCATAGATTCGGATCTGGCATGCTCCGTTCTTGATGTATTGAACGATTATGTAGGATATAGTACGGTGGCTGTTTTGGAGACGGGCCGAAAATCCGAACCCTATTCACATGAGCGCTGTCGACCCATACCACTTTATATCCGTGATGTCGGTGTGGGATATGGTCCTTATGAATACATTATTCAGCAGGCAATACATATTTTGGGGACGACTCAACAGGATCTACTCGCAGTCGCACATTTTGACCTAGGTCGTATGGAAGAACTGGCAATCGATCCAAGGCCCTATGATTTTGACCATCCGGTAAATAAACGCCCGAACTACCAGTTTGGATTGTGGGATCCATACTGCATTGACAATCACGGATATTATAAAAGATTTGTCATCCAGCAGGTCGCCATCGATTCTCTTCTAGTACGCATTGATGACGGGAATTTGATACCGCGGGAGCAACAACTCTTTGAAGCAGGGGCGGCACTTGCTGGAACCATTCTGATGGCATCGGCGGTCAGTGGTGGCCGCCCGGATGCTTACTCGTCCGAGGTAACACTCAATACCTTGCTTCCAGTAATTGCAGATTGTCGCGATACATTTTACGAGCAATTACTACGTACGGTGGCGAACCAGAATGGGGAATATGAAGAGCGATTGCTGGAGGAGGCGGAAAAGTTACGACAGCCGTTTGGTGGGGTCCGACGACACTTGAATGCCCATCTCGCTCGCGTTCGGGCGGCCCAGTTGGAACATGTGCAGATGGCAAAAATTTTTGCTCGAATGGGTTATCCTGAGGCGACTGCTCGTCAGGTTGCCTATGTGCCTGCGACGTCAGCTCGTATGGTATGTATGATTGAATGTTTGCTTACCGATACAGACACCCAGTTGGATACGGGGGAAATTGGTACCGCCACCCAGAACTTGACCAAGATTGTCGAATTGCTACACAGGGGTATCGAGTGCGGAGCCATTGCAGACCCCTGGAATATCCTAGGATTTGACGGGAATTTTAGTCTTTTTCCGGCACCCGAAAACAGTGTGCTTGATCACCGCATCAGCGAATTAATGGAACTGATGGATCGCATCTTTTCGCTCTTTGCGCGGAGCCTTTGTCTGGCAGCGGCGGGTGATAATCAACCATTGTGCCGCTCGATTTCGAGCGAGTTCTCTGAACTTTCAATTTGGTGGGACCGCTTTGCGACGGGTGCAGTAAGCAGTGTAGGCAGTGTGGCCGGAGAAGCACTCCACCGGGCTGCGACTGCAGCTTCAGAAGCACTTGGTGCTTGGCAGACTGCCGGGGTTGCCGCGGGAAATGTTCGTTTCTGGCAGCCCTATGCAGACCGATTTGAGTCGCCAAAAGCGTATGTGTTAGTGATCGATACATTGTTGGATCAGCGGGACTTTGTGGCATCGATGAATTTGCTGATCCACTGGCTTAGTCAGGCGGAACAGATCGAGTTGCAGGAGGGTAGAGATCTTTTTCATGCGGTTACCAGTCGCTGGTTAGATGAAATGTTCCAGCAGTTAACCTCGGCACCGGAGGAAAGGCACAGATTGCAGTGGAAGTTGGTGGCAAAATTTTTTGATTGTCTTGAGGCAAATGCGGGGTCTTATGGCGAGGTTCCCGAGCTGCATCTAAATGTCCCGGTCGAAAACAATGCAATGGCTGTCGAAGAAACTTTAGACGAAAGCGATTATGAATTGTATTCAGCGGCCTACGAGGAGATGATTTACCGCGACAGTACAGACGATGGTATTGATAGTGAATTGTTGGGTGGTCTGTCTGACGATAATGCTTTTGATCTCCAGCAGGAGGCCCGCCGTATCAGCGACCGGTTAGGTTTTCTGGTTACGGTGGTGCGGCTCTGGAAGCGTGCCGTACTTACGGTGATTCAGAAAGCGAGCGATTCCAATCCGTTACAGGAGCGCTTTTCTCAGTGGCTTAACCAAACTCTTTCCTGTCGCCGGAAAATTCTGCAACTCATGCAGTCGGTTGAAAAGTGCGAGATACCCCAGCCAATGCCGACCGCTGCGTCATTAGTCGAATACGATCACCATCGTATGGTTCGCGAGGCGCTGCTCGATCGGATTATTGATTCCTACTCGGCTTACACGGAGACGGCTCAAATTCTCGTCGCCGCTGGCGCAGAAATACCGAATGGCACCAACGAACCGCACTTTGCCTTGCTTCCCTCTGCGATCTACGCGGCACTGACAGATAACATAGAGGATTTGCGACGACATACTCTTGCTTTTATCGAGAGTCTTTCAAATCACAATCTTCTTTATGTGCCACTAGCCAAAGGAGGTAGTCCCCAATTGATTGCCGAAGCAAAATCCTGGCAGCGGGGCGTACGATTGCTGCTAGCCGTACTTCCTAAATTGGGAATGCTTGACGAGACCTACCTGTTAATCAAACAATGTGCTGAAGACGAGCAGGAACAATCGTTTAGCCCGGGTGCCGTTACGGAGTTTGATCAGCTATTTCGAATTGGTAATCAGGGAATGATCGACTGCCTCGTTTCAAGTGTTCCAAGTTGGAATGATCGGGAACCGGGTGACCAAGAAAATTCTCACAGTGAACAATGCGATCGTGAATTGGTAGAATTTCTACAGCAATTGACAGAGACTATGACCCAACTATGGCTTGACCACAGCCAGACACTGCGTTTGTCTGTTTTGGAGAAAGTAAACACGGCGGAGAAATGGGAAAAGCTGGTGGAGTTCATCCAGCTCTATGGTCGCGATCTATTGACCCAAAGCTTTCTTAATCTTGGGAACCTTCGGGCGATCCTCCATCGTGGCGTCGCAATGTGGATAGAAGAACTTGCGTTGTGTCATGAAAAAGAAGAACTGCGTTTTTTGGCAGCGATCCAGACAGAGAGCGACAAGCGGTTGGTCGTGGAGCAACTCCAGGTGATTATTGAATCGATTATAGAAAATTATGTGGAGTATCGGGATTACAATGGAACCACAACCCAGTCGGATCGCGGCGAAAAGTTGTACATGTTGATAGATATGTTGCGTTTGCGAATAGGCTATGACCGTGTGGCATGGAACTTGGTCCCGGCGATGCAAGTGCATGAAATACTCGTCCGTCGCAGTTGTATGGTTGCAGCGGAAGCCTGGCGAGTTGAAATGATGCACCGTACTGCAGAAACGGCCGATGAGATCAATCGGCGACTCCGCAGGCTTCAGGGAAAATACGGCATGCGGTTATCAACGATTGCAGATCGTATAGGAGAACGATTCATCCGTGCACTTGAAATTGACCGAGCCAAAGCACTCATCGAGCCAGTCATCGATGCCGCCGGTTCGCGCGACAATTCAAAGTTAGATGCGCTGCAGCAAATAATTGATGAGTTGACCTATGAGCCTACTGGGGTGGGTCTAGATATGCCCCGCTGGATTCTAATCCTGGAAGACGAAGTTGAGCGAGTACGAGGTCACCATTGGGAATATGGTATTCGTGAGGAAGTGGTCCAGTATTTCCCCCAGCGCACGCTTTCACGCCATCAACTACAGAAACAGTTGGACGCACTGGCGTAGCTGTTATTCGGCGAGAAAATCGGGCCAGATAGAGTCGCTGATGAGCAGCCCTTTGCGGGTAAGTCGCAATCGATCGTACTCCATGGTAAACAGGCCTGCATCAAGATATTTTTGAAGTGGGGCTCCCAGCAGTTGGGGTATGCCAAAACCGGTTTCATAACGAAAGGCCTCTAGGGAAATACCCTCCATACGTCTCAGCCCAAAGACAATCTGTTCGCGAGCCGCAGCGGCGGGTGATAGCCGCTCTCGAAATGCAACGGGTGAGTTTCCCGCAAGGACGCGTTTTATGTAGGTGGTGGTGCTGCGATGGTTTATTTCACGAACACCGTTAACAAACCGAGCGGCCCCCGGACCCGCGGCATAGTAGCTCCCGTTCGTCCAATAGCATTCATTATGCCGACATCGGAACCCACGATGTGCAAAGTTTGAGACCTCATAATGCTCGTATCCGGCGGCAGTCAGCGTATCAATTGCGAGGACGTACATTGCCAACCCAAGGTCTTCCTCTACGGGAGACAGATCTCCGTGTAGCAGCCGATTATAAAACGTGGTTCCTTTCTCTACGGTGAGCCCGTAAGTCGCAACGTGATCCGGTGCCAACGCAAGTGCGAACGACAAGTCCTTGCTCCATGTTTCGAGTTGTTCCCCAGGCGCTCCAAAAATCAGATCCATTGAAAGGTCGATGCCCAAATTTCGTACGGACTCGACTGCTTTGATAATATCGTCGGCAGTGTGGTTGCGTTCCAGCGATCTCAGTTTGTGGATATCAAACGACTGCGCGCCGATGCTCATGCGAGTAACGCCGAGCTCACAAAAACAATGGTCCTGGCCCCTATTGAGATCGGTGGGGTTCGCTTCTAGCGTAAACTCCCCCCCAACTGCAATAGGAAACCATCTCAGCACGAATCCCAGAAGCTTTTCCAGGGCATCGGCGGGGAGATGGGTTGGGGTCCCGCCACCGACGAACAGTGTATCGACCTCCCGAGGGTGCCCGAGTTTGCCAAGCTCCATTTCCATCGCCTGTAGATAACGATCAATTAAATCTTCGCGGCCGGCGATCAGGGTAAAGTTGCAGTAACCGCAGCGATGTGTACAGAAGGGCACGTGGATGTAGGCGGAGCGAGGCGACTGCTCAATGCGGTTGGCCTGAGACTCGAACAAGGTGTCACAATGGGGTACCACGAAAAGATGTTCTCCCAGAAAAATCCCGTACTATTCGGTCAGAACGATAGAGTCCTTCCGGATCGAAATCAGTTACCATTCAAAACCACAGATGCAGGCGTCCATCTAACATGTCGGGAAGTTTCTTTTCAACCAGTTTGCGGATCGTGTTGCCGTGATATCGTGTACTGAAATGCGAGGCAATTATCAGTTTATTTTTGAATCGTTCACGACGCTCGACAATATCATCTAGGTGCAGATGTCCAAATTTATGAATCTTATGCCGCTGATGATGGGGCGAAATAAAGGTCATCTCTGTAATCAATACGTCCGCCTCATACATAATCGGACAGGCATCAAGTCCCTCTGGAGCGCTGTCGCCCAGGTAGGCGAGAAGTGGTAGACGCAGTTCATTAGATACCTCTTTTCCCGAAGTGCGTAGATCACGAATCTCGTTTTCTCTGAGCGACTCGTATTCGGGCTTTAGTTTCCTTTTTCTCTCCCAGACGATAAAGCCAAGAGACGGCACCGAATGCTCTGTCGCATAAGCGGTAACTACATGTTCTCGGGACAATTCGACTTCATCACCTACGGAAATCGGTAATAGTTTGCAGGGCAATTTGCCACGATCCAGACGCGTAAACTGCTGAAGGATTGACTGGACAGGATCGCTCGCCGTTTGGGGAAGATAGATGGTGGGTGGCTCCATCTTCATCATCCGGCGCCGGGCTACATAGACAGGCAGTGCAGCAATATGGTCAAGATGTCCGTGGGACACAAACCACGTTGGCGTTCCCATAAATGACCAGGGTTGGGCACCCAGATCAAAGCCAATTTTCAATTCTGGAAACCGCCAGTATGTCTGGACTGCAGCGCGCGAGTAACCCTCGATCGTCAGATTCTTGTACTTGAGGGTCTTAACGGGAAGGTTATCAATCATTGCCCGAGTTGTCCTTGGTCGCGAAAGCGGATTCGACCAGTTTAGATTGGTACAATGGCCGGCAGCAAGGGGATGTTCAAGACCGTGGGGATTGGCAGGATCGCCTGGAAAGCGTCAAGAGAAGCCAGAAGAAGCGCCAGAGAATGGCGCGCTGCTACGGATCCGGTGTAGGCTCGGACTGCGTATGCTCATAGGTATTGATCGGATGAAAATCGAGACCCTGATTCCAGTCTTTAGTTGGCAATAACCACATTTCACCAAATAGCTCATCTTGATTGCACTGGACACCGTAATGCCGAATCAATTCCAGTACAGAGAGAAAAATTCCGATCATTTGTGATTTATGCATCCCCGCATGAAACAACTCAGAGAGTCTCAAGCGACCGCGTTTTTTTAAGGCACTATGAATCTGTTCCATGTAAACATGAATGGGAGTGTCATCGTAGATAATACTCGACGGCTGTTGCGCCGCAGTATCCCGCAAAATACG
>JAUWIQ010000159.1 GCA_030605285.1 Planctomycetota bacterium | reverse complement strand
GCAAGGATCCCCGCATAAAAATCAAATACTGGGTCATGAAGACAATCAGGATTCCCTTCATCCCGTAGTAACTGAATCGCTCGGCCGCTTCGTTGCCAATAATGTAGGGAATGCCCTTGGGTATCGCCGTGGATGGTATTGGCGCGGTGCGATATTTTGTGTGCATGCGATTCTCTTTGCTCTGAGGTGTGCTGAGGTCGGCTCTTCCGTCGATCCCTTTTAATGGTTTTTCAAACGGGTCATCTAAGCTGGCTATTTTAAACAGGAGTCCTCGCTCGATAACTCCTCTACAGGTCACGCAGTATCTCAAACGCAGCGCTGCTCCCACAAGCACCCATCACACCGCCCCCCGGATGACTCGCGGCACCGCAGAGATATAACCCTTTAATCGGCGTGCGGTGGTCGGCCCAGCCGGGTACCGGGCGAGCACTGAAAAGCTGGTGCAGAGACATCGCTCCCTGAAAAATATTGCCTCCCGTGAGACCGAAGGTCCGCTCCAGATCCAACGGACTGAGGACTTGACGGTGAATGATCGCGCCCGGCACATTGGGTGCATAGCGGGCCAGCAGTTCAATACAGCGGTCGGCAAACGATTCCTTGATCGCGTCCCAATCTCCTTCCGCCAATTGGTAAGGGGCGTACTGCACGAAAATCGACATCAGATGTTTGCCTGCCGGGGCAATCGTCGTATCGACGCTCGTGGGCAGGGTAATTTCCATAATTGGTTCTCGACTCGGCTGGCCGTATTTTGCCTCATCGTAGGCCCGTTCTATAAAATCCAGATCGGGTGCAATATGTATCGTTCCGTGGTGGTGGGGCGCAATTCCGCTGGCTGGTGCGCAGCAAAACTGCGGTGGCTCGGCGAGCGCCAGATTGATTTTTGCCGAAGCCGAAGAATAATCAATCCTGCGGACCGCCGCTAAAAAATCCTCGGGCAATTCTTTCGCGTCGAGTAAGCGCTCAAAGGTGACGTGCGCATCGGCACTCGAGGCGATCGAACGGGCACGGAGTTGGGTCCCGTCTGTGAGGAGGACACCCACCGCGCGGCCCGCTGAAGTAAGAATTTCGGCGACGTCCGCTTCGCGGTGGATTTCCACCCCCAAATCCCCTGCGGCGGCGGCAATTGCGTTTGCAAGCGCCCCCATGCCTCCCTGCACATAACCCCAGACGCCTCGCTGCCCGCCCGCACTGCCCATCACGTGATGCAGCAATCCATACGCCGTCCCGGGTGAGGAGGGCGAGGCAAACGTGCCAATGATACCGTCGATTGCCAGCGTGGCCTGCAAGACGTCGCTCTCAAACCACCGTTCCAGCAGGGGCCGTACCGCCCCGACCAGTAATTCGATCGCCTCAGGGATCGCCGCACCCAGTTCGGTAACCTGCCGGTAAACATTCCAGCCCCCACGCAAGTCCCGTATTTTTTTGCCGAATCCGACCTGCCGCCAGGATCGGGGCAGGGGTAGCAGATCGGGGGCGGGCCGCGTAAGAAGCGGTTCAAGACTTCGGGCAACCCGATCGAGCAAAGCCTCGTATCGTGGCAGGGCCTCTGCATCCGCCGCGCTAAAGTGGGCCACTGCCCGGCAGTTGGCCTGCTGGTTCGGCCCCAGCAGCAGACTGCGACCATCAGGCAGGGGGGTGAATGAGGAGGGGTTCCGCGGCAGGATGTTGAGCCCATACTCCTTGAGTCGCAACTGGCTGATAATCTCGGGTAGCAGCAGGCTAACCACATAGGCGGCCGTGGAGACCTGATACCCTGGCCAGAGCGATTCGGTCGTACATGCTCCACCCAGCACGTGCCGCCGCTCGAGCAGACAGACCTTTTTTCCAGCGCGAGCCAGATACGCAGCGGCCACTAAGCCGTTGTGTCCACCACCGATCACAATCGTATCGTAGTTCTTTTGCGCGTCCAGAAATCTGCCCGTCACCGGTTTTATGATTTTTCCGGCAACCGTTCCCTTGCTTGGTCCTTAAAACTAGCCGCCCAGAATCAGCGGATAGGGTGTGAAACAGAAAATAGGAATGGCGAGCGAGGCGAGGCCCACAGCATACCGCCACGGACCCAGCTTGACCGTGTCGTCTGCCGTGGGGGGATGATCGATGCCAATAAGAAGCACCAAGATCAGCATCAACGTCCAGTTGTAGGAATCGGTCCAGACGATAAACGCAATTGCTACCAGCAAAAAAGCCCGTGCCAGCCAATAGGCGTGGCGACCCAAGAGGGCATAAGAAACATGTCCCCCGTCGAGTTGGCTGATCGGCAGCATATTGAGTCCCGTCACCAGCATCCCCACCCAGGCCGCCATATAAATCGGGTTGACCATAAACGTAAATTCGTGGTTGCCAGACTCCAGTTTGTGCCAGTCCTCAACCGAAATGCGTTTACCTGCAATTCTCCTTGTTTTTGCGGCCGCCTCAATGGAAAGATTATGCTGTATTCGTGACTGTTTTAGCTCTTTCGCATAATTGGTTTTGACTTCTTCGAGGTCATGGAGGATGGGGATTAACATCTTTACTAAAAGTGGATCTCCGTAACCAGGAGATGCGGATATTTGAGGGACGGGCTCCGCAACACTGAGGCCGTAGACCAACAGTGGAATCGTCAGGACCAGACCGGCAAGGGGTCCCGCTAAGCCAATATCGAAGACTTGTTTGCGGTTTGCCCCGCGGGGGTCCATCCCGATCACCGCACCCATCGTGCCGGTGACCATAAACGGAACGGGAATAAAAAATGGAAAACTGGCGGGCACTTTGTAGCGGAGCGTCATGATGAAATGGCCCATTTCATGAAAGAGCAAAATGAGCATCACACCACCCATATACACTAAGCCGTCCTTCCAATTGAATTTGAGGACGTCTCTCCAATTGGCGACCACCCTTGATTCCATCGTAGCGACCTTGGTATGGCCTTCCGCATCGACATAGACGTCTCCCTTCTGCACCAAAATGGGTGCGGACTGCGAAATAAACCAAGAGCGCGGGTTAAAGCTCCAGCCATAGCAACCTGCGGCATACGTGGTGAAACAGGTTACCAGGAAAAGCAAGATCGGCAGGCGGCGGCGGCGCGCGCGGCGAGGACGATCGTCGACTAAAATCGCTTCCAGAACTTCCCGCTTACCAACATCCGGTTGCCGTTCGTCTGCGGGGTGGAAATCGCCCTGGCGTGGTGCTTCGTGCTCGTTCATTGGCTCAAAGATACCAACAACCTGGCAAACTGTACATCAGCGACCCATGGTAGGACTGGGGTAGCTCATACTTAGCTAGCGATGGCTTTTCGACTTGCCCTTTTTAGGCTCTACAGAAACACAGAGCCTCTTGTACTTGCCCTCGGCCCAGCGCGGGATGTCAATCTTATAATACCTCGAAAATCGACTCTCACTCGGGCCACCTGGAAGATTGGTCCAGGCCTCGTCGCTGCCGAGATCCGTGACAAAATGATAGCTGGGAGCAAAGGTTGATTCGCGCTTGGCTGAACGGAATAGATGTCCTTGAAAGGGGGTAGCATGATTTCCGGGCAGCGCCATCTCCGCCATCCGAAATCCCAACAGACGCCCTGCGCGATGGCCATCAAAAAATCGGTTCGTAAATCGAAAGGCGTTGACCTCCGACCAGCGTTTCTCTTGAGGAGTTTTGAGTCTCTCGTAGGCGCGGCGGATTAATTCCCCCTTGTCGCGATTCCGCCACCAGGCAGAACGATCCTTCTTGAGTAGCCTGTCGATCGCGGTGAGGACCATGGTGGAATACCCGATTCGGCTGCCCAAGTAAAACATTCGCCGCCAGCCAATGCCTCCGTGCTCTGTGCTTGATTGTCCAAAAATTTCCAAGAGAATATTTCGATACAGTCGTTGAAACAGAGAGGCCTCACGACTCTCCGGGGCATAATCACAAGGCCATTGAGTTAACCTCTGTTTGATCTCTCCCTCCGGAAGATGTGGCAAGAAAATCTCTAACAGATCGCGGGCCTGAAGGCTGACCACATCGTATTGCAACTCCTGCATGTCCGAGATGGTGGCAGACGGCAATTCACGAAGTCGCTCATTGATCCGGCGGTAGCGATATTCGGGCAGGCACATGGTCACAAACACCGGGCTCTCCTCGGTGTTGATGTCCTCGTTGGCCGCCGCCACAAAACCCTCCGGGGGATCGTATTGCCGGGGCAGTAGTTCAGTGGGGTGCCAACCTTGCCAGTGGTTGCTCTCATCCCAGGCAGCGACGGGCAGCAAACCACTCTGTCCCGATCCTCGAATTGGCATCCAGCCACTCGCCTGCTTGCCAATATGCCCCTGCTTGTCGGCAAAGATCCAACTCAGGGTCGGCTGGGGGTTCTCGCGGACGGTGTCCATTGCCGATTTTGTGTTTTGGCATGCGATCAGCTTGAGCCACGTCGCAATCGAATGTCCTGCCCCGGCTGCCGTGCCTGCCCAGGAGACCGACAGATAGTAACCCTCCCCAGCCGATTCCGGATTGCACTCCAGAGTGCCAAGGTCATTGTAATAGATGGGTATGGAGATCGGTTTGCCCCCTTTGCGCTCGATCACTTCTTCACGAAGTGAAAAATCGTGCCAGGCGTTACCGCGGCGAAACTGCCAGCCGCTCTGACCTCCCCGACGACACTTCTCAACAAAGAAATCGCTCGTATCACCTTTGAGGTACGTCACGGCCCAGGCCAGGGTCTTGGTACGTGCGACGCCGAACAGTGGGCAGCCGGGTAGCGAAGCACCCATTAAATACTGATCCTCCCATCGTAACACCGCTTCATACCAGATGGCGGGCAAACGATTGATTTCCAGATGGGGATCACCCGCCAAGAGGGCCTGGCCACTTGCGCTCCGACCCGGACTGATCGCCCAGGCATTGCTGCCTGCCAAGCGGGGCAGATCGGCAATCAGTTCGAGTGCTTCGTCCGACATCCGATGCGCCATTTTTACTTTACGCAACAATTCAAAATCCGCTTGAGCCAAATAGGGATCAAAAAGTTCACGAAGCCGTTCTTCATCGATGCCATGTTGAATCAATTCAATCAGCAATCGTTCACTCTGTTGCTGACCAACCGCCAAACCTCCAAAACTCAAAAGATTGCCAATTAACAACACCGATTCCTGAGTCCATGGCTGGGGCTTAAAGCCAGTGGCCCACATCGGAAGGCTACGACCCCCATCCTGCATGCCGTCATTAAGCCCTTCGCAATAAGCAGTCAGCTGGCCAAATATTATGTCGTCTAGTTGCCCTGTTTCTTCTTTAAGACCGAGATCGAGGCCTGCCCTGCGAAAAAAATGGTCGGTATGAAGAAGATCTGGGTTGTCGGCAATTTGTTCCGTGCCTTTACCCTGAGCAACTGATCGTGAAAACAACATCTGCGTAGGTCGATCGAGGGCGTGCAAATAACCGAGGCCATAGAGACAGGTCTGGAATGTATTGCCTTCGATGTGGGGAACCCCGTTTTGATCTCGCACTGCCCGAAACCGTCGGCGGGCATTTTTTGTGGGGATCTTCTTCATGGGACAAGCAGCGACGGGTGGTGGAAAATAGGGATCGCTTTAAGGGGCTTGCAATC
>JAUWIQ010000336.1 GCA_030605285.1 Planctomycetota bacterium | reverse complement strand
GTAGGGATCGTCCTTTGCTTGATAGCCCGCCGCATTGTCGTCGTTGTAGGTGCTCTCGTCAGCGCCTCTTTCCTCACCCCATGTAATTCGCTGCATGCGGTCCCTGTGGGGTAGCCAGAATCTCTTCTGGTAATAACAGTCATTCGGGTCGATGTCTGTCGGTCGATAGTTGCTGACGTTTTTGCCATGGGTGTAGGCATTGGCAATATCAAAATGTCTCGGTGCAAAGGCATCGTTTTCAGTCCAGACGGGATCCGCGTCTTCCCACGAATCGACATCGAATGAATCTGCCATCTTGGCCACATTGACCACCGCTTGGTTGAATTCGATGATCACAATCCGCCCGCTGTCCTTGGCTCCCATGCCAGTCATCCGGGCATTGAAGCCGAAACTTGGACCACTTTCTTTGGAGTCGGAGGGGCACCGCCAGATGTCCCCTTCCTCCTGAAGTTCCGCAGCGAGCGTTCCTTTCTGCTGCCAAGACGTAGTGGCCGTGGCATCGGGTTGCAGGTAGCGTGGATCGAGCAAGCTCACCGGTTGGCCATCGACCGTGCGGGTCTTGCCCTTCTTGTTGAAACTCGCCTTGGTGATGGCGATACCAATTTGTTGCATTCGAGCACTACAGACGGTCTGTCGGCCACGTTCCCGGGCCGAATTGATTGCCGGCAGCAGGAGCGATGCTAAGATGCCGATGATTGCGATCACAATCAGTAATTCGACAAGCGTAAATCCGCTCCGGGCGGTTCGGATAGACATAGAATGAACGTCCTTCATATTAAGGCAGGTTCCCCGCAGGCATTATCTTGTTGTTTTTATCAGGCGTCAATATTTGAGCAGATACTTCTCTAGAGGGAGGCGGATTATGCGTTATTCTCGCCATCCACTTCCGGCGGGTCGACATCCTGATTTTCAAAGGGGAAAAGCGGAGTCTGATCGATATCTGATTCCGATTCGAATGTGGGCGCTGCGTCACCACCACTCGCTTGACGCATTTTCTTTCCAAATGCCACATCGCGGCGACCGGTCCACCAGACAACGCCCCAAATTCCCAGAAGGACCAACAAAAACAAAATCCCTACGATAAATCCCCCATACTTTTCTATTTCACTCGGTTTGCGCACATCCCAAACCGGTTCACGACCGATCAGCATCGCCGCGGTTCGCTGTGCGGCTCGATCACCACGCATTTCAGCAGTTTGATACTGCCAGTTTTTAAAATAAAACCCTGCGACCCGGATCGGTTCAAGAAGGTGATCCCCGATTGGCATATTGGGGGGCAAACTTAAAGCGCAGAACGTTGCGGGGTGCTGCGCGACAATCTTTTCCTCGCGAATTTTTTCCGTTTCACCCTCCACGGTTCTGGAGGTGACAAGTTTTACCTTATGTTCCAAGTTGACGCGCATGTCGATCTGATAATAGTGATCGATACCAAAGCGTTTACGTATTTCTGGTTCATTGATGCGCACTTTGACGATGCGATAGGCGGTACCCCGCAACATGATCAATTCACCATTGAATCGATCAGGGTACTCGACGAGAGGAACGAACGGGTGACTGGCATTTTTACGCATATACTCCAATTGCGTTTGAAGCAATGCCTCTTCGATCCGTTCATCTTCGTTGAGAGGTGAAATCGGGCCCTTAAATTTACGTTGCTGTTCTTCCAGTCGGCCAGTTTCGTGCACGAGGTGATTGTAGGCGCGACGCACTAATTCTCCGCCCGCCGTGCGCTTGGCTGCAGCGAGCATTTGATAGAAAGCCTCGTATTCTTCTCCGCGGAGCGGTTTGGAGTTTTGGATATTTTCAAGCAGGCTGAGGTCCATCTGTAAATCGCCGAGCAGCGTTTCCGGATACCAGGCGAGACGATCGGCTACGAGAAGCAGATCCGTCGTTTCTTTTCCGATTCCCAAGTAAATGGCAAGTGCACCGCAGGCTGCCTCGATGGGCGCACCGCGTGGAAGTTGGCTAGGGGCGACAGAAACGAATAAGATGGCGCGACGGGGGCCCTTGCTCGTTGCAATCGACAGCTGACAGCGATAGACAAACTTTTTTCCAAACCGCGCTTGGTCTTCATCGTTCAATGCAATAGCGTCAATCTGTGACACTCGGCCACTGACAGAGATAGTCTTGCCGATCGACAGCGGATTGTCGTGCTGTCGTGTGTCCGCCTCGGAATTCTCCGCTGCCCAATATTCAAGATTGCGAAGCGGCATGCCGGCGAGGCGATAAAGGATTTGGAGGACGACGCTTCGAGAATCGCTCTGTTGGAGAATAGACTCCGTGTGCTGAAGTTTCTCTAATTCTGCGGGTCCGATACCCACCTCAGCGAGAATTTCCTGAGGTTGAGCAGGTGCCGGTCCGCTCGGCTTTTCCGAGGGTAGAACACCGGTGCTTGTAGTCGGATGATCGGCCGCGGCATTTGCAACACACAGGAAAAAGAGAACGCCACATGTATTCACGGCGATGCGGTGTCGACTGCGAACAGTCGCTCTGAAAAAATCATGAATGGATGGAAGCATTGTTTGTCCGAGAACCCATGCGTTGAAGCGATTCGCGTGTCTCTTTTAATGATCGTTCTGTAATTCTTGTGCCGCCAGATCTTGGAGGTGATCGCGGGTTTTTTTTTCGACGGTGGTCGGGTCGATGCCGGGAGGTGAACGATGGGCAGTACGCATTGTTTTCAGGTTATCGCTAACCGCAGCACTTCGCCGCATAAGCCACCAGGCGATAAGGGCAGAAAATAAGGCAAGTCCGATGGTAATCGCGACCCCCATCGCGACGGTGATGCCGGTTCCTGTCGGTGGCGGAGGTTGCCAGCGTATGTTTTTTGCAAGCAGTACCGGTGCGATCCAAGAAAGTCCATTCGCCTCGTAGAGCCAATTTTTGTAGAAAAATGCGATCGCCTGCACCGGCGCGTCGATCTCCTCGCCAAGCGGAAAATGGTCTGGGACGTGGAGTGTATATAAAAAAACCGGTCGCTCTGGACCGCCTCCCATGCGGAGGACTAACCGGTAGTATCCCTCGATTTGTGCACGATTGTTTTTTGCTGCCGCCACATATTCTGCGCGGCGAGCAGTTCCACCAACGGACACCAATTTTCCACGAAAAATATCCGGCTGTTCAAAAAGTTCACCGAACGTCACTTTTCCCGCTGACGCAGGGTCAATAAATCGATCCTCATTTTCATGAAGTACCTGCCAAAGATTAAACCAAGCCGCCGCTTCTCCGGGGTGCTTGTGGGTTCGATTGTCTTCAACTTGTGCAAGAAAAGTGGGGTTAACGCCCGGGAAATATTCGTCTGTCGTGTCGAATTGTGGTGGATCATTAGAGGTGATCCGCACGGCATCCGGTTTTGTGGCGGGCAGTGTAGGCTGGTAGATGGTGTCGTAGTCTCGCTTTTCCCGTGGGCCTGTATTTGTCTGCGCATCGGTGAGCCAGTGCCAATTTTCCACTTGGATGGCTTCGCGCATCAAGACGATCACCAGTCCCAGGCCCATCACAAGTGCAAACAATCGCCATT
>JAUWIQ010000113.1 GCA_030605285.1 Planctomycetota bacterium | reverse complement strand
ATGAACCACCAGACGGTCCTCCTCGCTGAGTTCATCAACACCCAAAATGGCAATGATGTCCTGTAGCTCACGGTAACGCTGCAGGATTGTCTGCACACGCCGGGCAATGGCATAATGCCGCTCGCCCACATACTGCGGGTCCAGGATTCGGCTCGAGGAGGCTAACGGATCAACCGCCGGATAAATTCCCTTTTCCGAAATGGACCTTTCCAGATAAAGGAAAGCGTCGAGTTGTCCGAATGCAGTGGCCGGGGCGGGATCCGTGGGATCGTCTGCCGGCACGTAAACCGCCTGGACGGAGGTGATCGCCCCTTTGTCCGTGGAAGCGATCCGTTCCTGTAAAGCACCCATTTCGGTCGCCAAAGTTGGTTGGTAACCAACCGCGGACGGCATGCGGCCGAGCAGTGCCGACACCTCGCTGCCGGCCTGTGAAAACCGAAAGATATTATCGACGAACAACAGGGTATCTTTTCCGGTTGTGTCTCGGAAATACTCCGCCATTGTCAGCGCACTTAAGGCAACACGCAGTCGGGCCCCGGGGGGTTCGTTCATCTGCCCGAAAACCATGCAGGTCTGTTCAATCACTTTGCGTCCGGTCTGGCCAATTTCCGTCTCCTGCATTTCCAGCCAGAGATCGGTACCCTCACGTGTCCGCTCTCCAACACCGGCAAATACCGAGTAGCCCCCGTGGGAACTCGCGATACGGGCAATCAACTCCGTAAGGATGACCGTCTTCCCAAGACCCGCACCCCCGAAGAGTCCTGCCTTGCCGCCACGGACAAAGGGCGTCAGGAGGTCGATCACCTTAATTCCCGTCTCAAACAATTCCGTACTGGTAGAGAGTTCATAGATTTGCGGCGCGGGACGGTGAATCGGCCATTGTTCTTTTGCTTCGACAGGTCCCCTGCCATCGACCGGTTTCCCCAACAAGTTGAATACACGGCCAAGTGTCGCTTCACCCACCGGTACCGAAATGGGAGCCCCCGTGTCGATGCAATCCTGGCCCCGCATCATTCCATCGGTACTGCCAAGTGCAACGCAGCGAACTCGTCCACCACCGAGATGCTGCTGGACTTCACCGCTGAGCTCCAGTTCAATCCCTTTATGAGAGGACTTTAGGACAACGGCATTATAGATTGGAGGCAGTTGGTCCTCAGGGAATTCGACGTCAAATGTGGAGCCGATGACCTGGGTAATACGACCAGTTTTTTGCCCCGCTTCTTGAGTTACACTTGTCATTGCTGTTTCTTACACCTCCAGAATAATAGACTCACCCGATACACAAAGTTTAGTTTTTCAATGCCTCGACACCGCCCATTACTTCCAGTAGTTCTCCAGTAATCTGCCCCTGACGCGCTCGGTTGTAGGTCATCGAGAGATCGCGGATCAATTCGTCAGCATTTTCGGTTGCCGATTTCATCGCCACCATTCGCGCTACCTGCTCGCTAACGGCAGCATCGAGAAAACATTTGAAGAGTTTTGCCTTAAAACTAGCGGGAACGACTTCTTCCAAAATGTTCTTTGCCGACGGGAGAAACTCGATCGTTGTCTCATTGCCGGTGCCCTCCGGTTCCGTGGCTTCTGCATCATCGTTTGCCAATTCACCGAGTGGCAATAATGTTTCCACCGTAGTCACCTGGCGGGCTATGCTGATGAACTTCGTATAGCAGACCTCCAGGCGATCGATCGTTCCTGTGGCATACGCCTCCAGATAACGTTGGGCAAGTAATTCTACGTCTTCGTACTTGGGCTTATTCTCAAACTGCAGGAATTGTTGGTTAATCGGAATTCTCCGATACTTAAAATAACCTACGCCCCGTTTTCCTGAGACCTCGAGTTGACAGTTTTCAAATTGTGCGACCAGATTCTTATGATTTTTCGTTGCCCGTCGCAGCACGTTGCCGTTGTATCCTCCGCAGAGTCCCCGGTTCGACGTGAGTACCAACTGCAGAGCCGTTGCATCGGTTGCGTGAGATTCAAGCAGGGGATGGCTTAAATCCAATCCGGTGGTCGCTAAATTGGCAACCAACCGGGTAATGTGATCGGTGTAGGCGGTGGCCGCACTCGCGCGATCCATGGCCTGCTTGAACCGCGCAGTAGCGATCAGCTCCATCGTCCGCGTAATCTTGCGGATGTTTTTGATCGATTTTCGTCGTTTATCAAGTGCCCTGGCGTTGGCCATGCTTCATTTCGCTTCGGTTAAAATTTGTCTCTCTATCGGCCAATAAACTCGATGCCAAGCGGTCCTTGCATTCCGTTGTCATCAAGAGGTTGCCGTCGCCGTATCCTTCTCTTCCTCGCGCCGACGGCCTTCGTATTGTCGTTTGAATTCGGCGATCGAGCTGTCGATTGCTTCGGTCGTTTCATCATCAACTTGCCCGCTCTGTTCGATTTTTTTCCAGATCTCATCCTTCTGCTCATGAATAAACTGCAGAAACTCTGTTTCCCAAAGTGCCACTTGCTCGACCGGAACGTCGTCGAGGTGGCCGCGCGTACCCGCGTAGAAGCTCAAAATCTGGTCGACCACGTGCATCGGTTTGTACTGACCCTGCTTGAGTAATTCCACCATCCGGTAGCCGCGATCGAGTTGTGCCTGGGTCGCAGCGTCCAGGTCGGTTCCCAACTGGGCGAATGCCTCGAGCTCCCTAAAGGACGCCAAGTCCAGTCGCAAGCCTCCGGCGACTTTTTTCATTCCCTTGACTTGGGCAGCACCGCCCACACGTGAGACAGAAATTCCCACATTCATGGCGGGTCGTTGGCCTGCGAAGAAAAGGTCCGGCTGCAGATAAATCTGTCCGTCTGTGATGGAGATCACGTTGGTTGGAATGTAGGCGGATACCTCGCCCTCTAGCGTTTCAATAATCGGCAGCGAAGTGAGTGACCCGGCGCCCATCGCGTCGGACAACTTGGAAGAACGCTCGAGCAAGCGGCTATGGCAGTAAAACACATCGCCCGGATAGGCCTCGCGGCCTGGTGGCCGCCGCATCAACAGGGACAGTTCGCGGTACGCTTGGGCCTGTTTGGAGAGATCGTCGTAGACGACCAGCGCATGGCCACCCCCAAACATATAATGTTCGGCCATGGCGGTACCCGAATAGGGGGCAAGATATTGGAGGGAGGCCGGTGTACTAGCGCCGGAGATGACCACGGTCGTGTAATCCATCGCCTCGTGTTCTCGTAAAACTTCAATCACCTGGGCAACCGAAGAGTCTTTCTGACCAATCGCAATATAAAAACATTTGACCCCGGTATTTTTTTGATTGAGGATCGCATCGATCGCGATCGCCGTTTTACCCGTCTTGCGATCGCCGATGATCAATTCGCGCTGGCCACGGCCGATGGGTGTCATTGCATCAACGGCCTTAATGCCCGTTTGCATCGGCTCACAGACCGGCTGGCGCTCAGAAACGCCAGGGGCAATGATTTCCACCGGTCGGGTTTTGCTCGAGACAATGGGTCCCTTGCCATCGAGTGGATTACCCAGCGGATCCACAACGCGGCCGAGTATCGCATCTCCAACCGATATCGAAAGGAGTTTCCCCAAACTTTTTACCTCGTCTCCCTGATTGATCTTCAGGTAGTCTCCCAGAATGATGACGCCGACGGAGTCCTCTTCGAGGTTGAAAGCCAGGCCGATAATGCCCCCGGGGAATTCGACCATCTCACCGGCCATGACTCCCGAAAGACCATAGACGCGAGCGATGCCATCTCCAACCTGGAGTACCTGGCCCACTTCGCGAACATCGATTTGGGATTGGAAGCCCTCGATTTCTTTTTGAATTACAGAGGCAATTTCATCAGCTTTAAATTTCATATTGTATTACCAGAAAATTTATCGAATCGTGGTTTTAGGATGCCTCGGTCGGACAAGTTCTCCAAAGAGGCTACATCGCATGGTTTTCAGCTTGATATCGATTGCGTTGCGCTTCGATTCTGTCGATATTCCGCGAACGCATCCGGGTGCGGAGTCGCTCCAGTTCCGCATGGACTGAACTGTCATACACCGTATCGCCAATCTTGAGGATCACACCCCCGATCATTTCCGGATCCACATCTGCTGTCAGTTCCACCTGGCAGGAGAGGAGTTCTCCGGTCGCCTTGAGCAGTCGGTCGTACATTTCCGTTCCGAGCGGTGTGGCCGTGGTCACGTCCACCGACAACAGGCCCTTGCGCTGGTTCTCCAGGAGATGGACCTGTTTGAGGATCGGTCGGAGATAGCCCAAACGTTCTTTCCGACCAAGCACCTCTAAAAAGCGAAGCAGAAAGGGTGATGCCTTGCCAGAAAAAATATGGTCGATCACCCCGAGCTTTTCGTCCACAGCGATCATCGGATTCCCCAGCAGTTGTTCGAGTGCGGGCTGACGATCAAGAACGTCGGTTAGAAGTGAATCGAACTCCTCGATCGCTTCGACGACTTTACCGTCCCCATCGGCCGCCGCAAAAAATGCCTTTCCGTAGATCGCGCCCACCCGCTGGCCGACTAAATCAATTTGGGTCGTTTTGGCCACCATCATTTTCGCTCACAAGTTCAATGGATCCAAGAATCAATTGTCGCTAGGCGAAAGTTCCGAAAAATTCGCTTGGGCATTTTGGATTAAGTTGGCATGATCTTCCACGGAGAGTTCCCGCTGTACGATTTTCCCAGCAAGATCGACCGCGAGATCGGCTCCCCGGTCGGCGATCTCCTTGAGGGCACCTTCCTTTGCCAATTCCACTTCGCGGAGCATCCGCTGACCTTCCTCGCTGGCCTTTGCCTGCGCTTTTTCGACGATCTGCTGACCCGTGTGCTCCGCATCGCGGCGAGCCTCCTCAATGATCGCGCGCACCTCATCGGCCGCTCCCGCCAGTTTCTCTTCGTAGTGGGCAGTCAATTTGCGGGCTTCCTCCGCTGCATTTTCCGCCGTGGCAATGTTGTCGGCGATTGCCTGCTCCCGTCTTTCCAGGCCCGTTGAAATCGGTCCCCAGGCAAATTTACGAAGCACTAACAAAGTGAGCAAAAAGACAATCGCGGAGCAGATTGCCAAATCGATATCGAACAACAGTGGGTCCGCGACAGCCCCTTCTGCAGCTGCCCACCCTATTGCCGGTATCCCGAACATCAGCATCGTCAGGGATGCCCGGGCCAGCGGCCGTGCGCAATCGCTCATCGGCAGATTCATCCTTTCTGTATCCCACTAGCATCCGCCGAAACAGTGCCGACGGGACGGCAAACGGCGAGAAGCAAGTTAGTTATTAAATAACATACAGATGATCAGGCCAAAGAACGTGGCACCTTCAATCAGTGCCGCTGAAATAATCATTGCCGTCTGGATGTTGCCCGCGGCTTCCGGTTGTCGGGAGATGCTTTCGACGGCCGAAGCACCAATCCGCCCGATCCCCATGCCCGCGCCCAAAATTACCAGGCCAGCACCAAAAGCGCCACCGAGATAGATCAGGGCCTGTCCGCTCTTTGCGTCACTCCCCTCGGCGGGTGGCGCTGCGAAAACCATGGTCGGGGTAAGCACCATCACCACGGCAAAAACGACAATTGCGATTCTCAAAACCTTGTTCACGGTTACTCTCTCCTGTGAAAAACGACGTGTAAATTGGATCTCCACGAAACAGCATCAGCAGGCCGCTTTAGTGCGGATGGATTGCTGTTCCAATGAAAAGTGCGCTCAAAAATGTAAAAATATAAGCTTGTAAAAAGGCGACGAATAACTCCAGTAATGTGAGTGCCGTGGCTCCGGCCAGGGCGGCCGGAGCAACACCAAAAAAAGCAATATGAGAAGAACTCGCCAGGATGAAGGCGAGCAGTACGGCCAGGACTAAGTGCCCCGCCACCATGTTGGCCAACAGACGCACGGCCAACACGACATGTTTGATCAGCAAGCCGAAAAATTCAAGTAACCAGATCATAGGGATCAGAAAGATCGCCAGCACGAAGGGCAATTCCATGTGGGGTACCAGCGATTTCCAGAAGCCCATAAATCCCTGGCGGGCCATGCCCGTGAACAGAACCACTCCGAAGGTGATCATCGCCAGCGTGAAAGTCGTCCCCAAGGCACCGGTTGCCGAGCCGGCCCAGGGGAGCAAGTCCAATCAGGTTACAGATGAGCACGAAGAAGAACATGGTCCACAAGAATGGCAGAAAACGATCCGCATCCTGCTTGCCGATCGTAGGCCTGGCCACCTCATCCCGAATAAAAACGAGCATTGCCTCGAGCATGTTGGCCCACTTCCCTTTGGCCGGCGAACCGTCGGCAATTTTTTTCGCCAGGGGAATAAAGAACACCACCATGAGCGCCGCTGCAATGATCTCCAGCACCATGAACTTGGTGACGCTTAAATCAAATGGCGCGAGGTGCCAGTTCGGGTCGGCCTTCATCAGAGCCACGTCAACAAAGGGCTCAAAAGGTTGCCAGATTTTGAGCTTCCCCCCCTCAGCGATCATCTGGGGCACATCAAAATGCTTGGCGTCCTGGACATGGCCGAACAGGTGCTCCGATTCCAATGCATGACTCGGGTCCGCCATTTTCTCTTCAGCCCTTAACTTGCAAGCGATTGTTTCAGCCTCGCGACCGACCAGCAGACGTCGACGGCGAGCGAGAGTTGATAAAAAACCAATAGGTAATAAACAAAACCAAGTTGTAAAAGCGGGCTTCCTTCAAACACCAGCACCATGCAGAGT
>JAUWIQ010000270.1 GCA_030605285.1 Planctomycetota bacterium | reverse complement strand
CTATCGTTTTCAAGCAACGAGTTGCTAATCCGTTGTTTGCCCAGAGTTCTCAGTTCGAGTAGAGATCGGGTCGCGAGCAGATTTGAATCGTCAGTAGTGATAAATGCGCCTCGGCAGTAGTTGGCCAATCCCTCGTTGTCAAAAGTTCGCATAACGAACACATCGTTAAGATCGTGTATTCCGAGCCGCTGATAGAACTTGCGAAACTCACTTAGCGGCTTTCCGGTCGCTGCCAATTGGCGCTCCATCTCAAGCGGCACGTTTGAGGCAAGAAAGAGCAAAGAATCGTTTCCTGGGCGGTAAAGCTGCACCTCGGGAAAAACGCTTTGCAACGTTGCCCCCAGAGACTTCAAGAGTGACTGATCCACGAAATTGATGTCGATCCATTGCACAAAGACGCCTCTCTCCGTCAGGTGCTGCCGGACCTCTTTCATGAACTCTTGGGTATAGAGGTGTGAGGCGCCTGCGGTCCATGGATGGGAGGGTTGCGACACAATGATGTCGTATCGCTTTGTCGTGAGTGCCAGCCCACCGCGAGCATCGTTGCAGATGATGTTAATGCGAGGGTCATTCAAGGGATTGTTCTGTCGATTGACGGCAATGTGTTTGTTGGCCTCGACAACTTCGGGTTCCAATTCGAACACATCCACTTGCTCTATCGACGGAGGTACTGCGGAAGCGGCAAGTGCACCGCCAAGCCCAATGATCAGCATCGATCTTGCTTCGGGTACTGCAATCACCGGCAGTACACTCAACAACTCTTCCGTGCTTGTTTTTGGAACGGCACCTCGTGCAGGAATAAGCGCTTCCGGTAGGCCATTCGTCCTCAGGTAATAAGAACCGTTGAACTCCGTGAGATAAACAGTGGCCGACCGCCCCACGCGTGAGAACAGAAGTTCACCGCTCTCCTTACGGCCCGCGAAGGGCGCCATGCGCAAGATGGAATCGGGACGCTCCGGCGGGAAAATCAAAACCGTGACAATACTTAAGGCCATCGCCGCCAGCAAGAGACTCGAGCGGTTCTCCCGAAAGAGGATGATCACGGCGGCGAGCAGCAGACTGGCACCCACCGCACACAGAGCCGTTCCGGAAAAACCGGCAGCGGGCAACAGGAAGAGACCCGTACACAGCGCTCCCGTGATCGCCCCCGCAGTATTCCAGGCATAAACGCGCGCCGTTGCGGGTGCTGCATCGACGCGACTCTGAGCGTGAAGACGAACGGCAAACGGAAACGTGGCGCCGATAAAAAGCGTGGAGGGCAACAAGACCGAAATTGCCAGCGGTGCGTTAGCCCACAAACTCGCATGTTCGCCACTGCCCAAGCTGCGACCCCATTCCGCCAGGGGGCCTATCAGGTGGAATACCATTAGCGAACTTATCGCGATCGCTAATTGGCAGAATGCAAGAGAATCTGCGGCACGGGCCCGGGTTGTTGCAAACCGCGAGGCGAGGGCACTCCCCAGTAAAATTCCCGTCAAAAAGCTAGCCAGCATCGTCGCAAATGCAAACAGGCTACCGCCTAGAACGTGTGCCAACAGTCGGGTCCAAACGATTTCCCATGCAAACGAGACGGCACCGGAAACAAAAATGATAGGAAGCACCATCCGACTCAGCATGGGTCGCATGGACGGGGAATCGGCTTTGCCTATTTCCTCGCCCGCTATGGAACCCGCCGAAAAATCCTCGACGTGTGTTTCGCGGTGCCCTACGTCATTTGAGTCCGGGGAAAGCCTGACCGCCAGAAAAGCCAAAACAAACACTGCGAAATTGATGGCGACTCCTACGACCGTGGTGCCGCGCATGCCCCAGGCCGGCAGCAAGACAAAGGCGGCCGTTAGGATTCCTGCAACGGCGCCTAGCGTATTGATTGTGTAGAGCAATCCAACCCGAGCGCCGATTTGTGATTCATGACGCACTGCATGGCGCGTCAAGAGCGGAAGCGTGGCACCCATCGCGCCCGTGGGAATCATAATGATCACAAAACTGACCGCAATGATATAACTCAATTGCAGGAAGCTGCCAGCATCTGTGGGTTCCGCTTGACCGCCAAAAAAGAACACCAGTGAAACTTGGGCGATCTTCAATCCAATCGGTACGGCCAACGCAGTCACCGCAATGACCAGCTCAAGAACGGCATACGTGAGGATGGGTCGCCGGATGCGGTCCACCATACGAGACGCAACGGCAGCGCCCAGAGACAGGCCCGCCAGATAGGCCGCCAGGATCACCGCCAGGGCAAATTCTGACGTCCCAAAAATGATGGAAAATTGTCGCAGCCAGACAACTTCATACAACAATGCAGCGAAACCCGAGAAGAGAAAACAGGCCAAAATCAGCGGAAACGACCAAGAGGATGTTGGTGCGATTCCGACGTTTTCAGATGGCCCGAGCGAGGAACTCGGTAAATTGGAGGTGGATCTCGCGGTCATGAACACAACGGGTTGAATGATTGGTATTCATCTTGAGTGGACAACCTATTTTGATTGTACCGCATAATCGTTCGCCGTTCGGCGATGCGATCGATTGGAGGGCGCTGGCGAGACAGGCAACAAACGCAAAGCCATGTTTATTTTTGAGGTGCTTAGCATGTCAATGAATTTTACGAGATCGAGCAGAACTATATAACGAAAAAGTTGCCCCGACTTAAACCCCAACTCGCGTTTGAACAACTTGATTACGCACACTGGAAATTGAGCCTGAGATCCGCTGCCGCCAAGAGCAATTCTCCTGCCCCCTATTCTAGGGAAACCTCGCGTTGGAATCTGTCCCCTGCTGCATGATTTCCGCAGAGAGACCTTTGGGAACGTGTGTCGGTTTTTGACCATTTTTCGGTTATAATCAAGGGAGGTGCTGCACAACCGGTTTCACCCTGCCCTCGGATCAAGCGGACCTGATTTGAGTTCCTGCCTCCGCCCACTATACCTCTACTTGGTGATGTGGTCGTGCCACCCAATCCCGTTTCGATCACCACGAAAACCAGAGAGTTCGGAAAACCAGAGAGTTCGCCGTTCCTCCGAATCGACCAATGAACGCTGCTTTAAAACAACCGCCTGCAGGCCACCACCCGCCTTGCCATCGAGTCGTTCGCGTGCTCCCCGCCCGCTCGTTGCTTTGCCTCCTGCTTGCACTTGCCGCCGCTGTCAATGCCGAAGAGCAAACACCCCAGCAACCCGCAGCGCAGCTCGATCCGAAAGCGGTCGCTTTCTTCGAGAATCGAGTCCGCCCGGTGCTCGCAGAAAACTGCTACGCGTGTCATGGAGAAGACGAGCAGGAAAGTGCGCTGCGACTCGACTCGCTCGCTGGGATGCTCCGCGGGGGCGAAGGTTACGGGCCCGCCATCGTGCCCGGCAACCCGGACAGCAGCATCCTGGTCAATGCGATCAATCATCGCGAGATCACCATGCCGCCCGAAAAAAAACTTTCCCGGCGACAGATCGATGATCTCACCCGCTGGGTCAAGATCGGTGCCCCCTGGCCCAATGCAAAAAAAGATGCGGTCGTCGCGTTGGACGAGGTGTTTGAAATTACGGAGGAGGACCGCTCCTGGTGGTCATTCCAGCCGATCGTGCGACCCGACACTCCCCGACTCGCCGGGGCGCGCCAGGAGGGCAATCCGATCGATGCCTTCATTCGAGCACGACTTCTTTCGGCCGCCTTGATGCCCTCGCCCGAGGCTTCGCGCCGTGAGCTAATCCGGCGGGCGACATTCGACCTCTTGGGCCTGCCCCCCACGCCTGAAGAAATCGAACAGTTTGTAAAAGATGATTCGCCCGCTGCCTACGAACGGTTGATCGACCGCCTGCTCGCTTCCCCGCATTATGGCGAGCGCTGGGGGCGCCACTGGTTGGACGTGGTCCGCTACGCGCAGACCAACGGCTACGAGCGCGATGATGAAAAGCCTTTTGCCTGGCGGTACCGCGATTATGTGATCCGCAGCTTCAACGAAGATAAACCGTTCGACCGCTTCATCCTGGAGCAATTGGCTGGAGACGAGTTACCCGAGGTCACCGACGATTCGATCATCGCAACCGCATTCTATCGCTTCTGTGTGTGGGACGACGAGCCG
>JAUWIQ010000086.1 GCA_030605285.1 Planctomycetota bacterium | reverse complement strand
CGCGAGCAATCAGGTAGCCGACGAGTAAAACAACCACCATTGCCAGGAGGCTGGGTACTACGGACACAATCTGTGTGACGGCGGTCTGAAAACCGGAGACGAAGCTATCACTCCATTGCTGGACAGCCTCCTGACCTAGGTCTTGGGACTGAGCAAATAAAACGTTCATGTTAGACTCCTCTCAAAAAGTACTAGCTAATGACTGGCCGATCCTTCGGCCAATGCGATTGGCGATCCTTATTTCCATGCGTTCCGAGGTGGGTGCCCGGCAAGCATAGGGTCTCAAATAAATATTCCTTCTCGGACCTATTCTGCGGTTCGCGTTTGCGATCTAAAGTTGAGTCCGACGTAGTTTTTCATAGCAACCGGTTAATGTGTAGCGGATCAAGGCGATAACTGCTGGTGTAAAATGTTTTAAGAACCAAGGGAGGCATTGTGTACATAGTTCAAAGCAATGGATTCCCAGTAACGTTCGATTCAGCCTCCAATGAAACTGTTGGTCAAACTGTTCCGGAGGCGGGGGAACATCCTTCTCAGCAAGTTGATCAAATAGGTCGGTAGCCATTTTGCTATAGTTGTCCGGGAAATCGTTGTTTCAGTTTGTCTTTCGCACGGCTCAATCGCATTTTGCAGGCGCTGACTGAGAGGCTAAACATATCGGCCAGCTCCTCATAGCTATATCCTTCAGCATGTTTAAGGATCAGCATGGCACGATCATTTTCATTCAAAGTTTCCAACATTCTCATTAAATCCAGCGCAATTTCGGGATCATTTTTCTTGGATTCTGCTCCCGTGGTGTGATGCTCTTCCGGGTCCGTTATTTCATATTTACGTCTACGGCCTCTTGATCGCCGCAACATCAAACACGTTCTTACAGAAATGCCATGTACCCAAGTGGAATATTTCGATCGTCCTTCAAATTTCCCGCGGTTCAGAAAGAGCTGGACAAAAACTTCCTGAGCCGCATCATTGGTGTCCGTTTCGTTTCCCATCAAGCGAAAGCAAATGCGCCAGACCCTCTGGCGAAAACGCCCCAGGAGACAATGAAACGCCGGGCCGTCCGAACCCTCACGAGCGGCTACTGCGGCCAACTGTTCGTCGGTGCGGCTGGAGACATCCAAGGGTGTTGCTCGCATGCAAAACATCGCTCTTGCGACGCTTGATGCCTTTCGCAAAGTAAGTTGCCGAAAGACGGATAAAAGTCACAGAAAAATCGGTCCAAGGAGCAGAAAAATCCGCAAGCTGTTGCTGGACAAAGAGATAGGATTTTTTTGCGGTCTCCAAAGTGCATCGGACCACAATTGCTCAGTAGGGTCAAGGCGAATGAGGATAGTGCATTACGGCAATCCTCGTTGCCGTAGTCGCCCCTACCATTTCAGGCCAAATTGTTCCCCACCACTGGCCCGATCGGTACCGCCCTTCAGATTCTCGCGATCGCGATTCTTGGTTTGCTTGGACGAGGGGCTCGGGGGTTCCTTGGCTGAATTTTTTGTTTCGGATTTTTTCTTCTTTTCGGGTGGCTGTTCCAGTGCCTTAAGAGAGAGGCTGATCCGTTGTGCCTCCAGATCGATTGCAACCAACTGGAGTTCGAGTTCCTGTCCTTCACTTAAAACATCACTGGGACGAAAAACGCGCCGATGGGATATTTCCGAGACATGCAATAGTCCCTCAATTCCTGCCTCGAGCCGCACAAAGGCACCGAAATCAGTCAGCTTGGAAACCGTACCACTCACGCGAGAATTGGGCTGGTAGCGGGCAGCGGCAGTCTCCCAAGGATTATCAAATGTATCGCGATAGCTTAAACCGATCTTTCCTGTTTGCAGATTAATCCGAGAAATCGTGACCTTAATCTTCTGTCCTTCCTCAAGGACTTCCTTCGGATGTCCAATGCGATCCCAGCTTAATTGGCTGATATGAATCAAACCGTCAATGCCACCCAGATCAACAAAAGCTCCAAAGGGCTGTAATCGCACAACAATTCCTTCACGTACGGCACCAACCTCCAGGTCGGAGAGAATTTGTTTTTTTGCTTCGGCCCTTTGGCGCTCTAGCATCGCTCGTCGACTGAGTACAAGGTTACGTCGGTTGGCATCGGCCTCCATGACAACACATGCAAATTTCTGGCCGACAAGTTCTTCCAGGTTATCAATCCGATAAAGTGCCACCTGGCTTGTTGGAATAAAACCCCTCAGGCGGTTGACTTCGACTTCCAGGCCACCTTTGTTATGCCCTGTTACTAAGGCATCTACAACGAGGCCTTCAGAAAGTTCATTCCACCCGGCAACGTCTATTGCTGCGCCACGAACGGCAAGTTCATAGATGCCTTCCTCGCGATCAAGACGACTCACCACAACGTCAATCACGCTGCCAATCGCTGGAATTTCTTTCAACTGTTTAAGCGGTATGATCCCCTGATTTCGTCGTCCCAGATCGACAAACAGATTCTCCTCGTTAATCGACAGAATCTGTCCTTTTGCCTGCTCGCCTTCGGCAAGCTCCTCAGCGGTTATTTTTTCGCCGGCAGACATCATCAGTGTATCCATCGTCTCGTCACCGAGTGCCAACTCGATTTCTTTTTGGATGTCGGCAGTTGACTCACTTTGGAGCGCTGGAGGGGGCTGTTGTTTCCTCCTGGATGGTTGTGATTTGTCCTCCAAGTTCGTAGCGGTTTGTTCCTCTTCTTTCGCGTGAGGAGTTGGGGTGAATCCCTGCGGTTTAGCTTCCATCTCTTTTGAACGCTTCCCATCGTCGCGTTGGGAGCCAATTTTGATCTGCCGTATTGAGCGAGGCGGTTTCGCAGCGGAAGTCGGGTTGGAATCCTCATCTCCGGACGGTGACGTGGGTGCGCTGGGGGTTTGTTGAAAAGAAGCCTTATCAGCGGGTGGATCGGACGGCTGCCCGGATTGCTCAGTGCCATCTCCACTGGAGGCACATGCTGGGTCAGAGGGGGTGAATTCTTTGTCGATTTTTTTGTTGTCCATCATGGAAAAATTCTCAATCGATGGTGGCCATCGCGGGTGGGTGCCTGATGGCCAAGTAGCGATAGTGTATCGCCGGTTCCGCTCGTGCAAAAGATGGAACCGGTCGGGAACATTGTTTCAGCACAAATAGCACCTGGCTGTTTATGCAGTAGAAGCCAGGGAGTAGATTTTGTTAAGGGTACTTATCTTGACGATTGCGGCCAGATGGACTGCCGACGAGTCTCCCTCCGGTGGAATGCCAAGTCAAGCACTTCCAGCGGTATCAGGACGATCCAATACGAATCCGCTTGAGGGCATTTGCCCCCGTTTTTTTGAAGCCATTTATTTTGAAAGAGTGGAGCCAACCACCCCGGTTCATTGATTCAGGTCGAGCGTGTTCCCCAGTTGAGTGCCTTAATTGGTCGAAAAACTCTTTGCCTCAGGCCTTGTTTACTGCCATAATGATTGAAGAGTTCAAGGCAACCTATTTAAGGCAACCTATTTTGGACCCGCCCCCGACTTGGGACTGGATCCACGACGGGAAATCATCCGCGATGAATTATCTCAAGGGCCAACTCCTGGTAGCAGCGAACCATTTGATGGACTCTAATTTCAGTCGTACTGTGGTGTTCCTGATCGAACACGATGAACATGGGGCTTTCGGTGTTGTTTTAAACCGCCCTAGTGAGCGGACGGTGAGCGAGGTCTGGTCCGAACTGGTTGACTTACCTTGCAAATGCACGGAAGCCATCAACGTCGGTGGCCCGGTGTTGGGGCCAATTTTGGCCCTCCATGGCGAGGCCTCACTGTCCGAGGCTGAAATTCTTCCGGGTGTCTATCTGGCCGTACAACGAGAAAATCTAGACCAACTTGTAAGTCGTCCGGAAGTCACGTTCCGTCTTTTTAGTGGTTATTCTGGGTGGGGAGATGGGCAGTTGGAAAATGAGTTGCAACAGGGTGGCTGGATTACAACGACAGCCAATGCAGCCTATCTCTTTGGGTCATCGGAGGATCTTTGGCATCGAGTCGGTCAGGATATTACGCAGAATGTGCTTGGTGGTGCCAAAAAAATAAAGCACGTCCCCGACGACCCTTCTCTCAACTAAGCGGAATGTAAACTTTCAAAATATACTGACCGTTAAAATCCCCCGCCATCGCATCGACGAAGACCCTCCTTGCGGACAAATTGTGGCTTCACACCGTTTTGTCTTTTTCATCTTTCCGAAAAACGGCGACAATATCTTCAATCGGAACAATGAACAGCCGATTGTCCTGTTCAAAATCAACCGGGATGCCATTGCGAGGATCAATCAGTACCTTGTCATATTGTTGTAGTGGGTAATCTGGATTGCTGTCGACTTGTACACTGATTGCTACCACACGGCCCGTCAACACCGGGGTTTTGGCATCGTCTGGGAGATGAATGCCCCCGCGTGTTGTGCGTTTTTCTGCATCCTTCCGGATCAGGACACGCAATCCCACCGGCTCGATCGTTTCAATGCCCATTTTTATTTCTGACATCCCTTCATCTCCAAAACAGAGCAGAAGAATTCCGGTCCCGTGATCTCCTTTTTTATTCTACGCATAAAACAGGGGAAACTTGAATATTGTTTTTAATTTATCTGTTTTCCGCACGATGGTTGTCAACCGTAGAGAGACTCAGCTGGCAATCCCAAGCATCGTCAGCTGCTCAAGAAGAGATCCATTTGCCAGCGCCTTCTCAAATTCCTGTTCGTCCTCAAAGCGGATATGGCTAAGAAATCGGACCGCCCAATTACGAGCCAAAGGGCTGATTGTGATTACCACTTTGCCATGACGATAGGCTTCCCACATTTCGATTGCAGTTCCCATGGACGCTTCAGGGACGCAAGCGAGTACAATATCGACTTCTCCGCACATGCGATTGTGGTCTAGGAAGACCTCGCGACTTTGCCGCTCATCGTACTCAAGAGAATTGGTATGGTTCGCCAGCGGATCGTAGATTTTGCACCCCGGCAGGTAACGCTGCAATGTGTTTCGTAGGCGCCCTCGATATTGTTGGTCGTGGAGGACCGCACTGTGATGTGATCCCTGCATGATGCCCGCCAAAAAAATATGCATAGGATGTTCGCTTTCCCTGATCGACCGCATAAAACGGCGCTATGCCCCTTCCGATCCCCCTACCTGATTTTCTCAAGGCCTCTAGGATACGGTGGCAAACTCGGAAATGTAAACCAGACACTTGAAAAATATAAAAAATGACTGCTCGGGCAAGTTCTTCGCCACGCGTCACGGGGTGTTTACGGGCCGATTCTGATTGGATTGAACCCGACCTGGCTCGCGCCACAAAGTTAGTCCTTGCTTTAATGGCTTTGCCAGGTGTTAGTGGCCAGGAAATGTTAGTGGCCGACTTCATCCGTGATCAGTTAATGGGGGCCGGTGCAGGCCCGGATGCGATCAAGTCCGATCAGGCCCATCGTCGCACTCGCCTGGCTGGCCAGGTTGGCAACCTGGTTTTTCGGCTTCGTGGAACTAAGCGTAGCGAAAGGCGGATGCTGCTGGCCCACATGGATACGGTGCCAGTTTGTGTGGGGGCGAAGCCAATCCTAGAAAATGGCCGCATCCGATCGGGGGATTCGAGCACCGGAATCGGCGCCGATGATCGGGCTGGCGTGGCGGTTGTACTCAATACGGCACTTGAATTATTGGGGCAGAGCATGGCCCACCCTCCGCTCACATTTCTCTGGTCCGTTCAAGAAGAGGTGGGGATACAGGGTATGCGGCACGCCAGCCTGGGCCTGCTCGGCAAACCAAAATTAGCCTTCAATTTCGACGGGGGTTCGCCTGCAAAATTGACTGTTGGAGCTACCGGAGGCTATCGCATGAAGGTCCTTGTCGAGGGCCTATCAAGCCACGCCGGAGGCGCACCGGAAAGGGGAATTAGTGCCGTGGCCATCGCCGGGTTGGCAATTGCCGATTTGCAACAACGAGGCTGGCACGGGGCAATCGACAAAGGACGCCATCGCGGCACGAGCAATGTGGGTATGATTCAGGGTGGTACGGCTACAAATGTTGTCGCAGACCGGGTGCAATTAAAAGTAGAAGCCCGCAGCCAAAGTAAATCCTTCAGAAGACGGATTGTGCGCGAGATTGAGGAAGCGTTCAAACGAGCTGCAAAGTCCGTTACCAGCGCGACTGGCGCCTGTGGAAAAGTGCAATTTGATGGCCAGCTAGACTATGAATCATTTCGACTACCATCACGACAGCCCTGTTTGCAGGTTGCAAAATCGGCGGTTCGTTCCGTTGGATACGATCCGGTGCATTTCGTAAGTGCGGGTGGCCTGGATGCCAATTGGCTGACTGCACGAGGGATTCCGACGGTGACGCTCGGTTGTGGCCAATTGTTTCAGCACACCTCCGCAGAGCAATTGGACCTTTCCTGGTTTCATCAGGCATGTAGAATTGCACTTCGGCTTGCCACGTCGCAACCTCGGTAGAATATAAACCGCAACCGATAGCACAACGAACAGTTGGTGGCCACATGAAACTAGACGATGAATTATGTCTTTGCTTTCATGTGAGCAAGCGCAAGGTAGTAAATTACATCCGCATTGAAGCACCGCAGGTTGCCAGCCAGCTAAGCGAGTGTTATGGGGCAGGCACTGGGTGTGGTTGGTGCCGGGCATACCTGCAGCAATTATTTGAGAGAATGATGGGTCAGAATATTTCTTTGTTAGCCGATGGGGAATTTGATGATCCTGTGCCCGAGCAGTATGCGGCGGACCGGCGCAATTACGTCCGAGATGGGCGCGGTACCCCTCCGCCAGATGCAACGCCCATCGATTAGGGGCAGCGAATTTGGCGATCAGGCGAGAGCCAGGCGGTAGGTTTTATGCAGTTCTGCCAGAGAAGCGAGAACCCAGTCGTGCTTAGGGCCGTTAGGAGGTGCCTAGCAGATTGATCAATGATTGATTAATATGACAGGCTTAGTGGCGCCGAGAGGTCGGTTCATTCGCCTTTAGAAAGCAGCTTGAAATTAGGCACAAAGCATGGCACGTAAAAAGGTAACTATCAAGGAAAAGCGTGCGGAGGCCGAGGCAGCGACTAAGGTGAAAAAGAAAAAGGCAACCGCAAAGACTTCGGCGGCAAAGACTTCGGCGGCAAAGACTTCGGCGGCAAAGACTAAGACCAAGACTAAGACCAAGACAAAAAGGACGCGTAAAAAGGCCCTCACAGAGATTCGGCTGAAGGCTTTTTGGGGGGTATTCAATCAGTCCTTGAAACGCATGGCTCTTTACGAATACAGCCAGCGACGGCAGGCAGACAAGAAGGCTTCTGAATTGACAGAAAAAGGCAATTCGCCTCATTTCGTCCAGTTGGTCAAGGAAGTCATTGAGGCAGAGTAATTTGGATTTCCCCTCACGGTGCCCAGATTTGGTCGTTTCTGCTTCTTATCTACTTATTGCGTTCGTGTTCCCTGCGGATCATGGATAAGATTGTCTCGGG
>JAUWIQ010000167.1 GCA_030605285.1 Planctomycetota bacterium | reverse complement strand
TGAACATAAACAGAATTGGCAGGATGGTACCGAAGATAGTACAAATAGTGGCTACGGTACTCGAGGTCCGCATCCCGAATAAGTTGGTAAGCGTGAGCAGCCAGAAGACCACGTTGACCGCAGCGAAAACGAACCAGTTGTTGTCTTTAAGCTTCGGGTCAAATCCATAGCTGGCCGCGACGACGATCACGGTGAGGATTGAGGGCAACCAGATTACATTTTCGATCCACTGCTGCCAGACCGCTACGAATCCGAGTCTCTCACCGTAGGCTTCTTTGACCCACACGTAGACGCCCCCGTCCTCGGGCCATCCGGTCGCCAGTTCTGCAGAAATTAAAGCGGAGGGAAGCAGAAACACTAATGCCACCAGCAGGTAGATAACTATCATCGACAGGCCATATTCGGCCATCGACGGTGCGGCCAGGATACTCGTGATGATCCCCGTGGTGATCATCACGAGCGAGAATACCGTGAGCGTGCGCTTGGGCCTGCCGGTCCGTTCATTCATCTAGAGAGTTCCTGCAATTTATCGAAAGTCTCGGCATCGATGACGCATCGTGTGTTTCCGAGATTGCAGTTGGTGGGGCGTCAGATCGCAACAGCACCGAGCAGCAAATGATTCGCGCAGCGGACCAGCGGCCGCGATGCTCTGTTGTGTAGCGGCAAGTCATTCTATCTGCGTTAGCGTGAGATACCGGTTTTTCATAAATACGACATAAACCAGCGCGAGAAGTATACGCGGACCTTGCAGGTTGCTGGCGCATTCGAAGCAAGCGGGTTGGCCCGCTCCAACGTCGAAGTTGATCGTGTTGCTTCCGCACCAGTCAACCTTCGCGACAACCAAGTGGGTCCCCGGTGATCCGGAGATCTCCACCGACTGTCCCGCCTTAACGCGACCGGCCTCGCGGCCGTCGATCAGGATCTGATACCCGCGAAGATGGTCTGCGTAGCTTGAGGAGCGCGTGATGCGGACGATTGCATCGGCATCGGAAGCAACTTCGCGCCCCTGGGATTGTGATGATTCCATCGTCGTCCTTTGGGACAATGGATGTCCGTCTTTTAACTACCATCCGCTAATTAACGACTACACGAAAGGTGACATATCAACAAGCAGAGGAGGTCAAGAATAAAATAGCATCTAAACCTGTTACTGCGGGGTCGTATCCTCTGGTGCCGAAGTCGTGCTGGTTCCTGCGGCTCCCTGCTGCATTTCGGATTCGCCCGCGCTATGCCGCCATTCCGGACGCCGAAACGCATAAACGACAAACGGGAGTATCGAGAACACAATAAACCCAATGGTGACCACCGTGACATAGGGCACCACGCCTCCGCGAGCAATCACCTGATCCGGGGGAATGAACGCAAAGACGATGGCCAGCATCCCGGCGGCCGACCCCATCGCAGTGAGCGCCCAGATCCCGAAGTTTCCGAAGGGGACCCGGTAGCGGCGCGGAACATCGGGATGCGAATATCTCAAGCGCCCCCCTGAAGCAAACATCAAGAAATACATGATGATATAAAGCATTGTGGGGACTACGTTCATCAACCAGAACGCATCCTGCACATTTTTGATGAAGAGATACATCGTGGAAATGCATGAGAACAGAATCGCCTGAAAAAGGAGAATTCTCCAGTGGACGGCACGCTTGTTTTCCCGCTGCCAGAATGTGGCAAGTGCGCCATCACGGCCGGCTACGAGCAGCCCTCGCGTGGGGGCTGGAATCCAGTTGTTGACCTCACCCAGCATTCCCAAGGCAATCACGAGGCCCGCCACCGGCAGCAGCCAAAGCAGGCCCTCCATTTTAAGCATCATATGAATTGCCTGCATGATGCCCGCGTCCAATTTGATCTGATTGGCCGGAAGGACAATTGCAATCGAGAGCGCGATGAGGGTTACCAGAACCAGAGCAATACCGGCCGAGGTGATAATAGCTATTGGATAATTGCGCCTCGGGTTCTTTGCTGAGGCTGCATTCGAAGCAGACGCTTCAATGCCTGCAAAGGTAAGAAACGCCCCCACGATGAAAGAAAGTTTTCCGGTATCCCCTAGGTCCGGAAACAAGCGATCCCAGCTTATGGGAGCACTCGATACATTTCCTCGATAAAGAAAATGGCACGCAAGTCCAAACATAAAAAGAATGGGAAGAATGCGGCCAAAGATGGTGCCGACCGTAGCCAACCAACTTGAGGTTTGCATCCCGAATAGGTTCGTAATAGTGAGTATCCAGAAAACGCCGTTGATAGAAAAGAAAATAAACCATTTATTTTCAGCCAGATTGGCATCGAATCCGTAGACCCCCGAGACCACGGTCACGGTAAGAATGGATGGAAACCAAATGACGTTTTCAATCCACTGTTGCCAGACAGCGACAAAACCCATGCGCTCGCCGAAGGCCGTCTTGACCCAGACATAGACGCCACCGTCTTCAGGCCATCCGGTCGCCAATTCTGCGGAAATCAGTGCCGAGGGGACTAAAAAGACGACCGCCACGATCAAATAGATGAAACCCAGCGAGACCCCATAATAGGCCATCGAAGGGGCGCCGTGGATACTCGTAATGATGCCCGTTGTGATCATCACCAACGCAAAGACCGTCAGGGTCCGCTTCGGTTGGTGGGTTTCGTTATTAGGATCCATCAAGCCGTATCACCTCTCAACAGACGCCGCGCCGGGTGCGCGATGAAAATTCATTGGATACCTCGATTCGATCCCAACAGCGATTGTTGAGCCAAACTGCCCAGAGCGATAGTGAAAGCCTAACGCAGGCCCACTGAAACGGAATACCCCACGCCTGATTCAGTTAAAATAAACGACCATTTTTTAAAATCCTTAGGCCAATACGCCGCTAGAAATGGAGTACCCCCGGCCCAATCTGCCAATTCCCCCTAACAGTTACCGCAACACCCACTCACCGGTTCTTGCAGCCTGAAGTAGCCGGGTCTATTCTTGTCGTAGGCGGACGGTTCTTGGAACTCCTCGCCAGTGGCCTTTTCGACAAGGAACATCCTATGGCAAACTCTCCCGGTCTGGATCAAACCCTTCACGGCTTAATGCGGCGGTACAAAGAACGTGTACCGAGCGTCGATAAGGTAACCCGAGCACTCGTGGATTGTGCCGCGATTCACTCGCAGGACGATATTGTCAATGACCATATTGCCTTTCGCACCATCGGTGTTCCCCATCTTGGAATCGCGTCGCTCGAGAAGGTATTTCTGGCCTACGGGTATGAGCGGAGAGACTCCTATCGTTTCGAGGCGAAAAAGCTCAACGCCCACTGGTACGCTCCTCCAGAAGATCATTATCCCCGGATATTTATTAGCGAACTCTGCGTGAACGAACTTAGCCAGGATGCCCAGGCGATCATTCATGGCTATACCCATGTCGTTAGCCGTGATCCTGTTGAGCGCATCAATCTTAATCAATGGCAACAGGTCGATAAATTTCTCCATAGTTCCTTATGGCAGTTGATGATGTGGGAGGATTATCAGACACTGCTCGCGGAGAGCGAATACGCTGCCTGGGCACTTTATAACCGCTACTATCTAAACCACTACACAATCAGCATCCACGACCTGCCCGGCGGCTACAACACGCTTGAGGAATTCAACGCATTTCTGGAGCATCTCGGGATCACACTCAACGACTCCGGCGGCAAAATCAAAGCGAGTGACGATGGAAAACTATTGCAGAGCAGCACTGTGGCCCAAGTTGTCGAGGGCGAGTTTCAGTCCTCGAACAGCGGGACCGAATACCACGAGATCTCTGGTTCCTATGTTGAGTTTGCCGAGCGCCGCGTACTCGATGAATTTATAGATTTGCCAGCCGAACAAATTGAGCGTCGCCATCGTCGGGAGGGATTTGAAGCGGGCAATGCCGACAAGATTTTCGAGAGCACCTACACCGCGCAGACTGGCCGGGACAAGTCTTAGTGCGATGCCATCAAAAAGGCAACCATCGGCACCTCGGCGATTCACTCCTGATTCCTGGCCCAGTCCTCTTTCGGCAACAATGCTCCACTGGAGCGGGCTTTTTGGATTTTCCTGGATCGCACTCGACTCTCAGTAAGAGTCCCGAGATCTGCGTGGAGGGCGATCTCGTCGCCCGAGGTCCTCCGCATGCGTGTGGCGACCCCTAGGTCACTGCGGCCAGGGAAGCTCGCAAATCTTCCCCACAGTAAGGCGTGCTCAATCGCA
The DNA here is from genome assembly GCA_030605285.1 of Planctomycetota bacterium. Next base: position 1,308 of record JAUWIQ010000167.1, on the reverse strand, counting down.
TTCGTCACCCGGCGATCCCTTGCCGATTCTGTCGTTCCGCGAACAAGTCCGTTCGGAAAGCATTGCCGCTGCGAGGATCGCTGCCAGTAAGATTGCAATATTGAGCGAAAGGACCTGCTGATAAACAGAAAGCGGGTGAAAATCTCCCGGGCCTAACAAGAGGCCAGGAACGATCTGCATGAGGGCACCCAGCAGGCAGCCCGCGGCGTTCACCAGACCGATCACCGTGCCTGCGTAACGCGGCGGAACGGCATCGCAGGCAACTCCAAAAATCGCAACTGAGGTGCCGAGCATCATACCCGTAAACAATAGGTTGCCGATAATTGCCCAATACGGAATTACAAGAGGAACAAAAAGCAGGCCACACACGCCTAGCAACGACCCACTCGCGCCAACGAGGAGGAGCGGTTTGCGCCTGGGAAGCTTATCGGCCAAAACACCTGAGATCGGCGCAGATACCGCGAGCCCCACAAACAACGAGCTGTTCAGATCCACCGCCTCGTGCTGGCCAAAACCAAAGGCACTTTGCAGCTGAATGTCCCACAAGCCACCAAAGCCGAATGCCACACCGATCATGCCCCCATAAAAAACAATCGCCAGCAGAACTTTCCGCGTGCTGAGCAGTACCCGCAAGGCGTCCAGGATATGAACGCGGTCCGATCGGTCCTCCATCCCTCGCGGGCGGTCGCGCACCAGAATGGCACAAAGCAAGCCGATGCTGACTCCTGCGAGTGCCAGCATATTCATAATGTCCCGCCAACTGTAACCGACCTCGCGCATCGCCGCAAAACCCGCTTCACCTCCGATCGCACCGAGTCCAAAAAAGAAATCAATTAAGCCCATGGCAAGGACGAATTGCCCTGGGCGGATCCAACGACGCCCCAGCAGGCCCGCACCAGGAAATCCGAACGACGCCAGGACTCCGAGCAGTGCCCGAAAAAAGAGTGCGGAGGCGAAACTCTGACAGGAGGCAAACTGCCACGCCGCCACGCCGCAAAGGATCGCGGAACAGGAGAGCAGCAGTCGGGGACTATAACGATCCAACAGCAACCCGGCCGGTAACTGCATGAGGCTATAGGATAAAAGAAAAGATGCCGAGAGGATCGCAGAGCGCGCCATCCCCAGGTGCAGATCCCGATCAATCCCCGGCTCGAGGGCCCCGTATCCGATCTGAATCGCAAGTTGGTAAATCGGAAACAGGGTGGCCACGGCCCAGATCAACCAGGCGTGCGACTGAGATGGAACGGAGGGCGACGGGGTGGGGGCCGAATACATGGGAGGCTGGCTCGCGAATGACCGTGTCAATAT
>JAUWIQ010000403.1 GCA_030605285.1 Planctomycetota bacterium | reverse complement strand
GGGTGCCGGAAGATTCGTTGCCCAGAAGTAGTCGCGTCCACGTGGATCGACGCGCTTTTCGTAGTGTTCACCGTATCGGTCGAGTCCCATCGGTACAATCCGCAATTGACTTTCATTCTCAAGCGCGATCGACGGAATGTTGAGGTTATAGAGTTTGGGTTGTTCTCCACGATGTGCAACCAATTGTTCGATGACGCCTCGGGCAATTTTTGCTGCCTTTTTAAATTGGGCATGCGGATCGTATTCAAGCGAAACTGCGATACTTTCAATACCGAAGAACGCGCCCTCAATTGCTGCAGCGACCGTTCCGGAATAGATGACATTGATTCCGGCATTCAGTCCACCATTAATGCCACTTACCACCAAGTCAGGAGGCTGAGGACACAATTCAGTGATTGCTAATTTTACGCAGTCTGCAGGACTTCCTTCGACAGCCCATCCTTGATGTCGCTCACCATCAAAAACTTCTTTGCATATCAATGGACTGAGAAATGTGATCGAGTGGCTCACTCCGCTTTGCTCGGTCGCAGGAGCGACGATAGACACCTCGCCGATTTTGCGCAACTCCTTTTCCATAGCTGCAAGACCTGGAGCATAAATCCCATCGTCGTCGTTGGTAAGCAGAATGTGCATTTTGAAATTCCATTGGGGGGGCGACTGCCGCCCATTCTACCCGCAACCCGGAAACTGCACAGACAGGAGAAAGGGATTCAAGAAGCGGAACAAAAGACCCCTAGTCCGTCTGGGTGGCCCCCGATAAAATCGGCCTTTACGCCCGGCTGCTTTGTCGGGCATTTTTCGTTTTGCCTCGTGGCAAGTTGCGGTCTGCGCAAGGAACCCGTTTTTATGACCACGGTAACCCAAAAGACTGCGGCCGCTCGCACTCCGCTGGAGAGCGAGAAAATTTTAGTCTTTGACTTTGGTTCCCAATATGCGCAGTTGATTGCGCGGAGGGTCCGCGAACAGGGCGTCTACTGTGAGATTGTTCGTCATAATTTGTCGGCCGATCGCGTGCGGGCAATCAATCCATCGGGGATTATTCTTTCCGGAGGGCCTTCCAGTGTTTACACCACGGAAGCTCCCCAGATTGATGAAGCGGTGTTTCATCTTGAGATTCCCGTCCTCGGCATCTGCTACGGCATGCAGTTGGCTTGCAAGGCTTTTGGCGGAGAGGTTGGGGGTGCTGTCACACGGGAATATGGTCGAGCGGCGTGCCGGATAGGATCGCAAAGCGATATTTTTGATGGCTTTCCTGAAGAGACGGAAGTCTGGATGAGTCATGGTGACCAGGTTCAGAGTATTTCAGAGGAATTTATACCGCTTGCGCAAACCGATACCTGTCCTGTTGCTGCGGTGAAACATCGCCAGTTACCCATTTATGGTTTGCAGTTTCATCCGGAGGTGACGCATACGCCGCTTGGACATCGTGTGTTGGAGAATTTTATCCGCGGTGTTTGTCAGACCCGCGGTTTGTGGAATATGGGCGATTTTGCAGAAGAGACGATTCAGCAGGTTCGCCAAAGAGTCGGGAATCGCCGTGTGATTTGCGGACTCTCTGGCGGTGTGGATTCGGCTGTGGTGGCGGCGCTGCTTACCAAAGCCGTTGGCGACCAACTCTCTTGCATTCTGGTCGACAATGGGCTGCTCCGCGAAGGAGAAGCCGATGCGGTGCGTCGAGAATTTACCGAACATTTCAAGACCGACCTGCATGTAGTTGACGCCGCGGACCAGTTCCTTGCGGTATTGGCGGGAGTCGAGGACCCTCAGGAAAAGCGACGCAGGATCGGACATCAATTTATCGAATGTTTTAAAGAGAAAGCACAACAAATCCAGGGTGCTCATTTTCTCGCACAGGGAACGTTGTATCCCGATGTGATTGAAAGCGGAGCAGCACCAGATGGACCGGCGGCGACGATCAAACTGCACCACAACGTGGGCGGACTTCCTGAAGAATTGGGTTTCGAATTGATCGAGCCTCTTCGCGATTTGTTTAAAGATGAGGTAAGACGACTGGGCGTGAATCTCGGTCTGGAGGAAGATCTGGTCTGGCGACATCCTTTTCCGGGCCCAGGCCTTGCAGTCCGTTGCCTGGGCGAGATCACCCACGAAAAACTCATGACACTTCGCAAAGCGGACGCGATCGTCATTCACGAGATCAAGTCAGCCGGTCTCTATCGCAATACAGCACAGGCTTTCGCAGTGCTTTTGCCTGTGCAAAGCGTGGGGGTGATGGGCGATGATCGTACCTACGACAATGCGATTGCAGTGCGGTGCGTCGACAGTGAAGATTTTATGACGGCGGACTGGACGCATCTTCCCTACGACTTGCTTGCCCGTATTTCCAATCGAATCATCAACGAAGTCGCTGGTGTAAATCGCGTTGTCTACGATATTAGTTCAAAGCCTCCGGCCACGATCGAATGGGAATGAAAACTATCGAAAGGCGGAGTTACGATCGGTGGTCGATTGTGCGCATAGATTCTAAAAGCAGCCTTGGCCGCCCGATTTCTCGGAACGAATAAATGGGAAAAAAATATATCTATCAAATGGGCGGGCTGACAAAAAAATATGCCCGTAAGGTGGTTTTTAACGATATCTGGCTCGCTTTTTATCCCGGCGCAAAAATTGGCGTTCTCGGTCGCAATGGAGCGGGAAAAAGCACGCTTCTGAAGATTATGGCCGGTATCGACCGAGAGTACGATGGCGAGGCTACACTGAGCGATGGTTTTACGGTGGGTTATCTCTCCCAGGAGCCTCAACTCGATCCGACGCTCAATGTTCGCGGGAATGTGGAAGCATCTGTTGCCGAAACGCGCGCTATTCTCGAGCGGTTCGAGGAAATCAATTGCCGACTCGGAGAACCGCTCGAAGGGGAGGAGATGGAAAAACTCTTGGCCGAGCAGGCGCGGGTTCAGGATCGGATCGATGCTGCGGATGCCTGGGAACTCGATCGTCATGTGGAGATTGCGATGGATGCCGTCAATCTGCCTCCTGGGGATGCTGCGGTCGAGACACTATCGGGTGGCGAACGGCGACGGGTAGCGC
>JAUWIQ010000300.1 GCA_030605285.1 Planctomycetota bacterium | reverse complement strand
CTGATCGCTTCGTTCGTCTCTTTTGGCTTTGAGTCGACGCTGCTAGATGCCAACAAAGCGGGCGAATGCCGCGCGTGCCTCGGCAATATCGTCGGTTCCTCCGACAATTGCCCGGCCGTCCGGAAAAAGAGTAAATTCGAAGCCTTCTACGGTATAACGCACTAGAAATTTATTCGAAACCACGTCCCCCCTCTCTTTGAGTTTCTCGGCCAGTTGAGCAAGGTTGAGGTTCTTTTTTTCGAGTGAACGTAACTGTACTGCGTTGCGTCCGCAAAGAATGGCTGATTGGCTTCCTCGCTCACCTTCGAGCCAGGGCGCTTCGCCGCCACTGCAGGCAGGGCAATCGTCTGCTGAACGGATGGCGCGGGTGCCAACTTGGCGAAGCCGATTATCCCAAAGATCAATCACCAGCAGTCCAGGCTGAATCGCTTCGGGATGCCCACTGAGAATCTTCATTGCTTCGGTAGCTTGAATACTTGCAACCACATTGACAATGCCTCCGAGAATCCCCGCCGTATCGCAAGTAGGTGTCTCACCGGGTGGGGGAGGCTGCCGCAGGACACAGCGAAGGCAAGCGGTTTGGCCAGGAACAATGGTCATCGTCTGGCCTTCGGCTCCGATACAACCGCCAAAAATCCAAGGTTTCCCCAACCGCAAAGCGGCATCGTTCAGAAGCATCCGGGTCTCAAAAGTATCTGTGCCATCCAGGATGACATCCACCGAGTCGGCGAGCGTCAGAACATTGCGATAATCAACATCGACTACAAGTGGTTCAATTTCAATCGCAGAGTTGATCTGTTGAAGCTTTTTCGCCGCCGCAATAGCCTTAGGAAGCCGGTCTGCAACATCTTGTTCATCGAAGAGGATTTGGCGCTGCAAATTATTCAGTTCCAAAAAGTCGCGGTCTACAATCCGCAGGTAACCCACTCCAGCACGAGCAAGTGTGCTCGCGATGACCGCACCGCGAGCCCCGCAACCACAGATCAGTACGCGACTCTGACCGAGACGCTCTTGCCCCTCTCGACCGAAGGGCTCATACCGCCACTGACGCGCATAGCGATCGAGCGGATCATGCGATGCTGACATTCGATGATGGTTCCGACAAAGAGGTAAAAGACAAAATATTCTATAACGCCATCAATATAACGCGCCCGACGAGGATGCCATGTACCCGGCGATCTGTGGCCAGGCAGCCGTTCGTCCTTGTAAATCGTCGCAAACTCGACGTGCACCTGCGATCGAAGCCTCGGATTCCATTCGACAGAACACCATCTGTGGCAGATTTTTTCCCACCGGAAAATCAGCTGCCAGGCTGTTTTCATCTACGATAAGCACCTGTGCCCATGGCGGAACCTTCTGACCGCGTCGATACGCAACGGCACGAACCAAGGACGCAGCAGGGAGATCCAATGGTGTGCCTAGAACCAAATCAGCCGAAAGGATTACCATTCCAACGGCAGGCCAGCGGGCGTACTGTTTAAGTTCAGATAACACGTGCTCTGGATTGGTGCTTTCGACTTGTACGGTCAATAAGACGCCCTTTTGAGTAGCGTGCTGGCAGATTGATTCTTTGGGAGTGCGCAGAAACAAAACGGAACCCGTCTCAAGACAAATATCAAACAATGCCTCTTGATGACCTGATGTTTCCACCAACTGTGGTACGTCGACAATCCGCATCACATACCGGCGACCTGCATAAAGAAAATCGTGACCGCGAATCGTCAACGGACGAATACCTAAGGGGAAGGATTCGCTTGTTTCACCCTCTCCGCTCACGCAAATATTTATTTCCGCCTGATAGAGAAAGGGAAATCCCGGCGCCCAGAAACAAGGGTCTGGAAAAACTGCTTTGAAAAATTGTGGTCCTTTGTCGGCGTAGGCATACAGTTTGTACTGAGCCGATAGCGTACGGGTAGCGGAACAAAAAGGCCCGGAAACATGCCCGCTGAGAATTGCAACGGATGCATCGTTCGCCTGTACGAAAAGTTCTGCCTCAATGGAACTCACATTGCCCCAAAAAGCGGTCACAAAGTTCGAGGTTGATTGACTCAACGAAATGGTCCTTTGCGTTAAAGTTTCCTATTCCAAAAGTGATGCGTTTTCATGGAGTAATGCTTCTGCCGTGAAAACTTCAGCGAGACAACGCGCGGTAGGATGTGGAGACTTTTTTGCCAGCTCCTCCGGAGTCCCCACGGCAACCACTTCCCCGCCAGTGTCGGCAGCTCCTGGCCCTAAATCAATCAGATAGTCTGCCTCTTTAATCAATTGTAAATTATGATCGACGATGATCAGTGAGTGCCCCACATCCAAAAGTGTTGTGAAACAATCCTGCAATTGGGCAACGTCAGCAAAGTGCAATCCGGTCGTCGGCTCATCGAGAATATACAATGTCCGATTATGGGAACGGCTCGACATGGCTGTGGCCATCTTGAGACGCTGAGCCTCTCCCCCTGAAAGTGTGTTTGCACCCTGACCCAAGGGCAGATATCCCAAACCTACATCCAGCAATCGCTTGAGTTTTGCTTGAACTTTTATCTCTCCACGAAAAAAAACAAACGCCTCACGCACCGTCAAAGCTAAGACATCAGCGATACTTCGCCCGCGGTATAAAATGTCCAAAATTTCAGATTGATAACGCGCACCGTCACACTCCGGACAGTCCATATAGACATCGGCAAGGAACTGCATATCGATTCCAATCTGCCCTTCTCCTTTACAACGCGGGCAGCGGCCACCATCTACGTTGAAACTAAAGTGACTCATCGTGATATTACGAGTACGCGCATCGGTTGCCTGCGCGAAAACGCGGCGTATTTCATCAAAGGCTTTAATGTATGTCACTGGATTCGATCGAGGGGATCTTCCGATCGGCTGCTGATCGAGAAAGACACATTCATCCAGTTGGTCAACGCCGAAGAGATCGTCAAAAGGCAGTCCAGGGGGCAGCTCTTTTTTCATCCGGTCGCATACCGCGGGAAAAAGTGTATCCTGCACGAGACTGCTTTTGCCAGCGCCACTGACGCCCGTCACAACGCAGAGGACCCCGAGCGGAAACTCGACATCTATATTTTTCAGGTTATTTCCAGAGGCACCTGTGAGTCGGATCCAACCCTGTTCTGTTTGGCGGGGACTGTGCGCAGAACGGAGACCACGACGACCGGCGAGATAATCGCCTGTCACACTCCCTTCATCAGCTTCAAGCTCTGTAGGGGTTCCTTGAAAAACAATTTTTCCACCCTGCTCACCGGCCCCGGGACCGATTTCAACAACCTGATCGGCAGATCGAATGACGGACTCTTTGTGTTCGATCACCGCTACCGTGTTGCTTCGGTCACGGAGATCGTTAATCGCTTTAACCAACGGTTCTAAATCGTGCGGATGGAGACCGATCGATGGTTCGTCGAGTACATACAGCATGTTGACAAGATTTGATCCTAGGGCAGCTGTAAGTGCCACACGTTGCGACTCTCCTGCCGATAAGGTTCGCAACGGACGGTCGAGGGTGAGATAGCCGAGTCCGACCGATTCGAGATAGCGTAATCTCGAATTGATTTCCGCGAAAATATTCCGTGCAACCCGATGGTTTGCTGCCTCCATTTTTTCACTACGAAACAACTTCCTGCAGCTTGAAACCTGCATTGCACTAATTTGACCAATGTTGTAGTCAGCCACCTTTGTTGCAAGGGCGCTTTTTTTAAGCCGACTGCCCTCACAGGTGGGACAAGGGCGATAGGTTTTCCAACGACTGAGGAATACACGAATCGGCATTTTATATTT
>JAUWIQ010000042.1 GCA_030605285.1 Planctomycetota bacterium | reverse complement strand
CGAAGCTCGAGATGCGATGGTGCAGACCCTAATCGAGCTGTTGCGTGTGGCGGGTGTTCGTGTGACCCCAGTCAAGAAGCCACCCGCAGGATTCAAACCCCGCAATTATATTGTTGCTGGTGATGACCATCCTAAAGCGGGAGCCTATTTTGAAAAATTTGACTTGGTCTACTTCGCCGAGGACCATCCTTCGGTCGCGTTTAAATTTATTGAGCGGCATGCGAAAAAGGTTGCCGATGCGCGCGCGCTGGACCCAGTACGAGCAACGCGCGAGGAAGAACAGGCCGCAGGACTATGGCCGGTCTACACGGGCGTTGTTCCGCTTGTTTACAAAGCCCAGCGGACCTTGCTGGTCGGATTGATCAACAGTATTCTCCTCGCGTTTGTGTTGATTTGTGTGTTGATGATGATCATTTTGAAGTCACCAGTCGCAGGTTTGCTCTCGATGGTTCCGAATGTATTTCCAATTGTGGTTATCTTTGGATTTATGGGTTGGATCGGTGTTCTTGGCGATATCGGCATCATGATGACTGCCAGCGTGGCGATGGGTGTGGCGGTCGATGACACGGTGCATTTCCTTACTTGGTTTCGACGCGGGATCCTCCGTGGTCTGGATCGACGAGGTGCAGTCCGTTTGGCTTATGAGCGCTGCGCGACCGCCATGATCGAGACCACCCTCATCGGAGGCTTGGGTCTGGGAGTCTTTGCACTGAGTACCTTTACACCCACCCAGCGGTTCGGTTATTTGATGATGTTTTTGTTAACCGCTGCCTTGGTGGGGGATTTGATCTTTCTACCTGCGTTGTTGACCGGGCCCCTGGGACGACTTTTTACAGGTCGCTTGGAGCGCCGGGCAGCACAAAACAGAGCGATACAGGCAGCCGAAGTTGATGATTTAGCGACCTCCAATCCTGCGATACCGGTTCCCTATTCTGTACAGGCATCGCGCAGTGCCAATACGCTGGAGCTTGGCAGGCATCATCTGCCGCCGAATCGTTCGTAGCGATTTGAAAATCGGGAAGCTCTAACACGAGAGTTCTGCTGCGAGACGATTGATCCGGAACCGATGTTCTATCCAATTAAGCGGTTGCAATAATTACTGCAACAGCCTGACCGGCCCGCCCCTGGTTGAGCAACAGGGCGGCCTTTTTTTCCGTGGGTCTTGTCTCGTGGTGGACCACGTTCACGGGACACTCCGGATCCGGATGCTCGTAGTTCAACGAAGCAGGGAGCACTCCTTTGTTGAGTGCGAGCAGACTAACTACCATTTCAACCGATCCACTACCGGCGCCAAGATTTCCGAAGTAGCTCTTAGGTGCAATGACGGGAAGATCGCCGAGTGTTTTGTAAATAGCCTGTGCTTCTGTTCGATCCACCTCCACGGTCCCTAACCCATGCGCGTTCACATGATCAATATCATCGGGCTGCATCCCGGCTTCTTTTAAGGCGGCCTCAATCCCATTGCAAATTGCAGTGCCTTGAGGGGGCATGCCCGGCGGGATTGGCTCAAAACCACTCGAGCAACCCGCGATATTTGCAAGCACGGTCGCTCCGCGGTGCTCGGCATGTTCGCGGCTTTCCAACACAAAGGCGGCGGCTCCTTCACCATGAAGCGAGCCGTCGCGATCACGGTCAAAGGGTCGAGGAAAGGTCGTGGGATCACCCTGGGCCCGCGTAAATCTTCCCCGGCCACGAAAATCATAAACGGTCGGGTTGAGCTGCGAGCTTGTACCCCCAGAAATTACGATGTCGATATTACCCCGTTGGATAACGCGCACTGCCTCGGACAGCGCCTGCAGACTCGAGGTGTCACCCACGGTAATCGAATTGTTTGGTCCGCAGGCCTGTTGGGAAATTCCAATGTGACAGGCTGGCATATTCGGTAGATACTTCAGCATCCAAAGAGGATGCATGTTCGCAAGCGCGTGTGTGCCCCAGCGGCTAAAATCTAATTTACCTTCTATGATACAACTGCGGTAGGCATCGTGGATGGCGCCGATGTCGGTGTAAATCAGATCGGCTCCGAAGACGACCCCTTTCCTCTCGGGATCGATGGCATCTGGCTCAAGGCCGCTGTCGGCCACGGCCATCTCCGCCGCTGCAAAGCCTAGTTGGATGTCGCGCGACATCACCTTAAGACTTTTGCGTGGTCGAATATATTTTTTGGGTTCGAAGTCGGGGACCTCTCCCGCAATTTTGCAACGCGATGTGCTGGCATCAAAGGTTTGGATCGTGCGGACGCCGCTGCGCTGTTCGATCATCGATGCCCAATAGCTTTCGCAGCCGATGCCGATTGGGCTAACGACTCCGATCCCGGTGATGACCACGTCACAATCAGGCATCTGTGGGCAACTTTCGTTTCCGGATTGATTCAAAACCGCAGACACGATGCTCGGAAAATTACCGACAGATGCGAACGGCAAGCCCAAAAGACGGGCAAAACACGGGGATGCTTATCCTATCCTGAATGTCTGCCTCCTTCAAGGATGGCCATCAGGTCGGACGGGAGTTATCTTAGTCGGGATGGTTTTCTTTGCGATGATTTACTGGGACGATGGCATCTCCTCTGACCGACAATAGAAACACGCGTTGGCAATACAATTGAATACGAATACCGTACTGCTGACAGGGGGCTCAGGGTTTGTTGGGAGCTATCTTCTACGCGCCCTGCTAGAGCGTGGTCTTGATGTTCGTTGCCTCGTTCGTTCGACCTCGAATCAAGATGAAATAAAAAAGCAGAACGTCTTAACCGTTCTAGGAGATTTGTCTGATCGGGAAAGTCTCGAGCGGGCCGTATCGGGTGTGGATGTCGTGTTCCACGTTGCAGGCTCAATGAAAGCTTTGACCGGCAAGGAAATGATGCGAGTCAATGGCGAGGGCACAGGCAACCTGATCTCGGTCTGTGCGGAGTGTGAATCACCACCCGTGTTCGTATTGATTTCGAGTATTGCCGCCGCTGGTACCGCGATTCAGAACCGCCCCCGCCGCGAAACAGACGACTGCAAGCCGGTTTCCCAATATGGACACAGTAAACGTGCGGGCGAGCTTGCTGTTGCCGCCTTTGCAGATCGGTTGCCAGTGACGGTGATCCGCCCCCCCTTTGTATTTGGTGGTGGTGACCGGAGTGGATTGCATCTTTTTCGGCCGATCTGGCGATTCGGTATCCATCCCGTTCCGGGTATGCGGCATCACCGTCAGATGTCCCTCATCCATGCTGCTGATCTAGCAAAAGGTGTCTTATTGGCTGCGGAGCGGGGGACACGGGTCCAAAGAGCCGATGCAGAGAGGGATCATTTTCGGCAGGGATGTTATTTTGTCAGCGACGCAGAAAATCTGCGCTACAGCCAGCTGGGTGACTTGATTGGCAGGGTCATGGGTCGGCGGCGAATCATGAAACTGCCTGCCCCGGACTTGCTGGCCAAAGTGGTGGGCGGAGCAGCAACATGTCTGGCATACCTGCGAAACCGCCCGGCTGTATTTTCATTGGACAAGGCTCGGGAAGGTGCTGCGGGCAGTTGGATCTGTTCGCCGGAGACAATCCAGCAAGAATTGGGATTCGCACCGGCTGCATCATTGGAAGACCGCTTACGAGAAACAGTTGCCTGGTATCGCAGCCGAAAATGGTTTTGATTCACAAACCACATTACCAACGGGTTTTCAATGAGGTTCCATGCGGACCGCACCATCAAGACGGAGAACCGAACCGTTGATCATTTTATTTTCAATGATATGGTGGGCCAGTGCGGCAAACTCAGCGGGTTGGCCAAACCGCTGAGGAAAAGGAATTTGCGATATGAGCGACTTCCGCAATTCATCGCTTACCGCCTCCATCATCGGAGTTGCAAAAATACCGGGGGCAATCGCAACGACCCGAATTCCGTGCTGCCCGAGTTCACGGGCCATGGGTAGTGTCATACTGGCGATGCCGCCTTTGGATGCTGCATAGGCCGCCTGACCAATCTGGCCATCCCAGGCGGCGACCGAGGCGGTCATGATGATGACTCCCTGTTCGCCATCTTGGTCAGGGGGGGCCTTGGCGAGTTCGACTGCCGCAGCACGTACGGCGTTAAAAGTGCCATTCAGATTAATATCGATAACCTTGTGAAACATCTCCAAGTCATGCGGCCCCTGACGCCCGATCACTCTCCCGGCACCAAGAATTCCAGCGCAGGTGATGAGTCCCTGCAAGGGTCCATTGGCGGTGACACTGGCAGCAACGGCCGCTTCCATGTCCTTTTCAATTCGGACATCGGTAGCCACAAAGTGTGCGGCGGTTCCCAATTCTTCCGCCAGGCGACTCCCCGCTTCTTCGTTGACATCTGCAATCAGCACCTTTGCACCGGCTACTACTAAATCCCGGCAGCAGGCGGCCCCGAGCCCCGATGCGCCGCCGGTCACAAGAAACGAACTGTCAGAAATTTCCATGCCCACAATCCTTGACAAAGAGGGTGAAAAAAGTTTTCTCCTTACCGCGCTGGGGAAGTTTGCTTCTTGGAATTCATGCGAAGTTGACACCTTGCATCGAGTCGTCGCCTGTGAGACCAAGCAAAGCCTTATTCGCAGGTTATTTATGTTCTGTGGGGTGTTTCAGGTGCCACGAGGTGATGGCCATTATAACGCGCATCTTGGCCGCAGCATCGGCCAAGGACTCCTGGGCGGTGGACAGCAATCAGGTTATGCTAGCGAGATTACCCACTTGCCCGTAAGGGGACTTCCAGTCGGTGGTCCAGTGCTATGAGCCAACCCGATGAAATAACAACGCCGTGTGAACCGGACTTCGCGAAGGCCGACGATGGGCTGCTGCCGGCAATTGCCCAGGATGTGCAAACCGGTGAAGTGTTGATGATGGCCTACATGAACGATCAAAGTTACGCCGAGACGCTGCGGACAGGCTGTGCGGTCTACTTCAGTCGCTCTCGCGGCAAATTGTGGCGTAAAGGCGAGGAAAGCGGCAATGTCCAGGAAGTCGATTCAATTTATCTTGACTGCGACAGGGATACTATTCTGCTCAAGGTGCGGCAAATCGGTGATGCGGCCTGTCATCGTGGCTACCGGAGTTGCTTCTATCGGCGCGTGACTCCCGAGGGACTGGAAGTGGTCGGCGAACAAGTGTTTGATCCAGTAGAAGTGTACAAAAAATGAGCCGGAAAAATATTTTAAAACTTGGTATTCCGTCGGGGAGTCTGCAAGAGGCGACGGGAGAACTCTTTCGTCGAGCGGGATACAAAATATCGTTTCGCTCTCGCAGCTATGTTCCGTCCATCGATGATGATGAGATTGAGTGCCTCTTAATTCGGGCTCAGGAAATGGCAAGGTATGTGGCTACCGGCGTGTTGGATGCGGGTTTGACGGGCTATGACTGGATCGTAGAAACAGGCGCAGATGTGCATGAAGTGGCAGAACTTGTCTTTTCCAAAGTCTCTCGTCGGCCCGTCCGTTGGGTACTGTGTGTTCCCAACGAGTCCCCTGTGCAGTCGGTAAAAGATCTTGAGGGCGCGCGGATTGCGACCGAAGCTGTCGGCTTGACCACCACGTTTCTCTCGGAACATGGGGTTACTGCGAATGTGGAATTTAGCTGGGGAGCAACCGAGGTCAAACCACCCACGCTTGCCGATGCCATTGTAGAGGTGACCGAGACCGGCAATTCCTTGCGAGCCAACAATTTGCGGATTGTCGCGGAAATTCTACAGAGTACGCCCCGTTTTATTGTCAATCATGAGGCCTATCGGGATGATTGGAAGCGGCATAAAGTCGACGATATTGCACTCATGCTGCGTGGTGCGATGGCCGCCGAAGGACAAGTCGGTCTGATGCTGAATGTTCCGAAAGCGAGATTAGGAGAAATCCTCTTACTGCTTCCCGCGCTCAAGAAGCCGACAATTTCAAATCTGGCTGGTGAAGAATGGGTTTCGGTAGTCACGATTATCGAGGAAGCGGTGGCCCGCGAAATTATTCCTCGCTTAAACGCCGTGGGAGCCCAAGGTATTGTCGAATACCCGCTCAATAAAATCATTGAATAAATCGTTCATGCGATAGGACGTAGACATCGTTTTGATGGAGTTGCGATTTGCATGTCGAGCGGATTCTGAGGTGGTATCTAGGAAAATAGGATCGATGACTTCTCCTGAGCAGCAGCTTGTAGAACTAGGGATCCAACTGCCGCCCCCCTCGGTTCCGAAAGGTGCCTACCGTAGTGTTGTTGTTGCTGGGGGGTGGGCGAGTACTGCCGGGCATCTCCCCACCTACCCGGATGGCGGCCTTGTTGTCGGTAAGGTGGGTCTGCAACTGGATACCCAGGCTGGATACGAGGCCGCACGACTGGCGGGCCTGGCAATCCTGGCGAGCGTACGGGCCGAATTGGGGTCGCTCGATCGAGTCAAGCGACTGATCAAGGTTCTGGGGCTCGTCAATTGCCCGGCGGCCTTTACGGACCACCCGGCGGTAATCAACGGTTGCAGCGAACTGTTTCGGGACGTATTCGGTGCGGATGCAGGGACCGGGGCCCGTAGCGCGGTCGGGGTTGTGAGCCTTCCCCTGGGAGTCGCCGTAGAAATCGAAGCAGTATTCGAGGTGCTCTTATAGGTGATTTCAGGGCAACGAGGTTTGCAGGGCCATCCTGAGCCAATAGTCTTTTGCGCGCTATGAAGTCCGGGGGATCATTTAGTCGGCAACTCGTAGCATGCGGCTTGCTGCGAGTTACGCACTAGTAAGTACGGCCCATACAGACAGATGTTATTCCAGGTCTTGCCCTCGATTGCTGGGAATTTTGCCAGTTCATGGTGCTTTTCGGATGCGGCTTCCACCAGATGCAGATTGCCTTTTTCACTGAGTATGAGAATCAGATCGCCTACCAACAATATCTGCCCATGCCCATAGCGACCGCGTTTCCAATGGATCTTTCCGGTATCAATATCGACGCATTGTAAGATGCCATCGCTGAGTCCGTAAGCGCAATCATCTTTGATCACGATATTGGTAAACTTGGTTCGCAATGCGTTGTGTTTGCCCCAAAGTTTTTCGGCGTTCCATTCAGAATCCGGGGAGTTGGAAATTTGTAGCAGCATGGCACCGACCCCATAGCCTTTTGAAACAAAAACTCGATCCCCATCCACGGCCACTGCTTGCGATGCGGACGCATTTGCAAAGTTGTCTCCGACCCACTCATGCTGCCAGAGTTCTTTTCCGGTTGTGGGATCGTGGCCAGCAACGTTGTCCTGATTGACAATGAGTATCTGTCTCACTCCGCAAAGCGTCACCAGAGAGGGCGAACTGTAGCTGATCTGGCTGCTGCCGCCACGCCACACCTCTTCGCCAGTATCCTTGTCATATGCCACCAGCGAAGATTGATTGCCAGCTGGCGGTCCGCCTGCAGGAATGATCACGGTGTTCTCCACGATCAGTGGCGAATTTGAACGTCCATAGTAAATCGCTTGTTTATCCTCTTCGGGCGAGATTCCAAACTCTTTGCGCAGGTCGCGCTTCCAGAGCAGCTTGCCGTCTGCTCCATCGAGGCAGAGTAACTGGCCTGTGACGCCAAGCGAATAAACTTTTCCTTGATGAATTGTGGGCGTGCTTCGGGGCCCAATCCCCCCGAGCCTGTTTTGGTAACGTGCTGCGGTTGCATGAGACCATTGGGCGACTCCTGTTTTTAGGTCGTAGCAGACAACAAGTTCTAAGGGTCCCCGCTGCTCCATCGTGACTGCATAGCCATTGACTGCAGAGAAGGCGGACCAGCCTGCGCCAATCGGTTTTTTCCAGAGTTGCCGTGGTGCGGTCGTTGCCCATGCTGGCGAAAGTCGAGGACCGGGTACGACCGCCTGTCGTTCGGGGCCTAAAAATTGTGGGAAATCATGTTCGCTGCTGGTCGCCAAATCGATTCTACGAGTCTCGTCGTTTTTCAATTGACGTTGCAATTGTGGCAGAAGTTGGTCGGGGTTGGCGGAAAACCGTCTAGCAAAAACAGGCACCAGCTCACCACTGACATGATCGAGGCGATAAGAAATAACAAATACAGCAAGCGAAACGGATAGCACACCCAACGGTATCCATCGCACGAAAAAAGAGTGTCCGCTGTAGAGGGTAAACCAGAGAACCACAGTCATTAAGGCGAAGAAGCCAAGTGCCAACGTCAAGATATTATCGATGGCATGATCGGCAGTAAGATTGGCCCCGCGAATAAGAAAAATCGCAATGACTGCAAACAGAGCAATTCCCCACACTTCAAAAGGTGGAAAAATATGAGGTGTCTTACCCTGCGATTGCTGGTGACTGTTGTCGGGTGGGCTAAGACGATCCTGTATCAGTCGATCTGCTACCATGGCAATGCTGGCGAGTACAGCGTTGAGAACAGTTGCTAAGCTACCTTGGCCGAGGACGACTGAGATGCAGACTGTTTGGATATCGCACGCACGTTTTGAAAGAAGACTTTCAGAACCGAATAGATACTCGGATAAACCAGTTCACGGTAGGGCGAATCGGCAGGTAATTGAGCCATTAGGCGACGGTTGGCGATGCCCAGATTATGGTAAGGCATACTGGGAAACATGTGGTGCAGCGCGTGATAGCGGAGGCCTACGGGGTAGACGAGTTCAGTGAAACGATTCCCTACAATGTCGATTGAATCAAAAAGCTGAGCGCGGAAGCTGAGTTGTTTGCCGTCATTTGTCCAATGGTGCGCGGTCAGCGAGCGAAAATAATGCAGGGAAAGCGGAAGTGCGGCCAGCATTAAAATAGTGAATACGCGTGAGAGTGGTGTTCCGAAAACACCTCCGCTTACGATTCCAACAATTACAAGGCCCGGTAAGAGCCAGGCTCGCATGCTGCATGAAAGATCCATAAATGCCCACCAGCGTCGCGGGTCTTTTTCTGTAACTTTCCTGCGATATGAAAAATTAAAAACAAAAGAAGAGAGCGTACTCAAGGACCACAACCGGAGTTTAGGGTGTAGGAACGAAATGGGTGTGAGTACCAGGAATCGAAATAAAACAAAAGTCGGCTGTACGAAAATTTGCATCAAGAAACATATGACGTAGGGGATCGGGCCCCGACCGATGGGGAGATATTCACCATCATTGTGAGTCCCGTAAATTGTATTGTTGTGATGTTCCATATGAAACTCAAAAAAATAGGAAGGCATCATCGCGGGAATGCCAAACAGAATATTCCAGGCGATGCGAAACCGCTTGAGGCTATTTCGCCCGTTGAGGTGGGCCACTTCGTGGATAAAATTTCCTAAACGGTGAAGGCCTAATCCTGCAAGGATATAACAAAGAATTCCCCAAGGGGTAAAAACAAACGCCGGAATGAGTTCACTGGCAGTTGCCGGTAGTCCCTTCGCGTAATTTTCACCAGAGACATTGAGGACGCTCTGTCCGTTTTCTTGGGAGAAGAGAAAAAAAATGCAACTATAAGTGATCACCAAAACCACCAGGAAGTCGGTCCAGTAGATCCAGGCCTTGGGTTCCAGAAGATCGCCTACGATCTTTCGCGCGTCACCGATCGGAAAGGAGTCATCTTTAATGGCCGACATGGATTTTCCTTAGCGCATGGTCATTTTATTGGGGACAGCTATCCCTCTGCCCCATCGTGAGATCCAGAAATCGTGAGATCCAGAACCCTGGCACTACCGCTCGGGATAATTATTCGGCTTGTGGAACTTACAAACCCGAACCCTTTTAGTTTAGGACATCTAAGATACTTTGGCCAAGGGGG
>JAUWIQ010000320.1 GCA_030605285.1 Planctomycetota bacterium | reverse complement strand
CCCGAGTAAAACGAAAGCGGAAACGAAATCATCATGTTGCCGACAAGCAGCAGCAACAGCAATAAGGCCAATTGAATCGTTTGTGGATAGTCTCCCGACACCCACACGATCAGCCAACTCCCGGGACGCCCCAGTAAAAATGCGATGGTCGCCAGAAATACTAAGTCAATGCCCTGGCCCGCGAGCTCACAAAACAGTTCCCGACGTCCAAGTGCTTTTGCCTCAGCAAGTTCCTCAGATGTCATCGCCTCTGAAGTGACTGCCATCGCCGCTCCTGTCGCCTCAGGCTCTGAACGCGGTGCCGTGGACACCCGTTTCTTGTGATTCGCTGGCTCTTTCAAAATGACCTCCGGGCCCACCTTGGGGGTAAAAGTTTACCTGAGACACTCGCATCATGACAACTCTTGCTATCCTCAGGATTTGCCACCCTGCTTTCTTGCCAACCATGTCCAATGCCGATCGCTTGTAGCCTGTACCCCCTCTGGATCAAAGTCCAAATTTGAAACCAATTCTCGCATCTCGTCCACGCAAAGCGCTGCGCGCAAAGAATCTCGAAACAGCTTCTGCTGATGCCGATTGCCCCTGCCCGCGTAGACCGCAACGAGCTGTTCGACGGTCCCCTCGTCGGCTGGCCGAATCAGATCCCGCCAAAAGAAAATTGCGCCCGGTTTTGCAACACGCACCGCTTCGCCAAGAACGTCTGCGGGTTGTGGAATATGGTGCAGGATACTGTTGGACACGACTGCGACAAACGTAGCCTCCGCATAGGGAAGATTCTTTGCATCTGTGTGCTCCAAGGAGATCCGCGAGGCAAGCCTGGCGATTTCTACATTTCTGGCCGCTAAGCGCAGCATCTGCCTGGAAAGATCGATTCCCGTCAGTTCACAACCTCTCAATCGACGGCACAGCACGATAGGAATCCTCGCCGTACCCGTACCGACATCCAGGATTGAGCCGTCGAGGTCCTTCACCACTGCGAGAAAATCCTCTACGAAACGCTGATTGACCTCCTCGTGGTCCATGGCATCGTAATCGCGAGCCTCCTCGGGCGAGTCCATCACTTCAGGTTCAAGAATTCGCTTGAGCATAATTTAAATTATCTCTACGCGGAGATCCCACAACATGGCGAGAATAGAGGTTGGTTTGGCTGGAAACTCAACCCCCCAGAGTTCGCAGATTTTTTCCGACCACGCTAGCGCGAAGAGTTGGGATGGACGGGAATTGCTGTCGAACCACTAGCCGACGCATTTCAACAGCGCTCACAAAATCGTGACTGCAAACTAGCACCGTGTTGCGTCTCCGACATAAATGGAACAGTTGAATTTCTCTGCTGCGACGCCTACAGCGGGATGCTCAGCGGCAGGATTTCGAAGTTTCACCCCAAACATCTCCGGAGTATTGAACGTGCGCGGCGGGAGCTTCCGAATAGTGACCATCGCTGGCGTGGATGAAATCTATGAGAATACCGCGAAACGCAACCAGACCGACCTTCGACATGCAGCATAGGCCGGCGATATTACCCTCGAGAGTCCCCGAGAGCGGAAAACAATGCCTTACAACTTGAAGGAAATATCTACCAAAATTTTAAATGTATTAAATTCCAGGATTGCAGCTAAAAAATCATTTTGGGCTGGGGCAAATATCTACGGGGGTGGATCTTAGGGAAATTTTGCGACCACCGCCGCGCAAGCCAACTCAAGACTCGGCACGCGAGTTGCAATACATTGCAGATGTTCTGACGACAACCTGCTCAACCACAATCAAACTTATCTCAGGTGGCGACCGCGGGATGTCTTGCTGACCGTATTTCAGCGAATTTGTTACACTATCGGTAGCATTTCGGCGGTAGCATTTCGGCGGTAGCATTTCGGGCGCCTGCTAGAAATGCAAGTACTGCCGTACCGTGGTAACAATCCCGTAGTAACAATCATCGTGGTGTGGAGAGGACAGTACTCCCACACCATGGCATTGCGAGATGTACAATGATTGACATCGTAAACCCTGGGACGATTGGGGCGCAAATGGACGGAGGGGCACCCAGAGAAGATGTGAGTGATGAGACCCTGTTGCTCCATTACCGCAACTCCGGAGAACGTAGGGTATTCGACCAACTGGTGCATCGTTACGAATGTGAAATTTATAGCTATTTATGTCGTTATCTGGGTGATGCCCAAATGGCCGAAGATGTATTTCAGGGAACGTTTCTACAGGTTCACCGGAAATGCAGCCAGTTCCAACAAGGCCGACAGTTCCGTCCTTGGCTCTATGCGATCGCCACCCATCAGGCAATCGATTTACAGAGGAAAAACAAGCGCCATCGTATGGTAAGCCTCGATGAGGACCCCCATGGCGATGAAGAAAGCATTGCAACTCTGATGGAACTGTTGGAAAGTCGGGAAACACCACCGCTTGCCGGTTTGGAAGCAGAGGAACGACGGCAGTGGGTACGCAAAACGGTTAATGCTTTACCCGAAATGTTGCGTTCGGTCCTGGTGCTAGTTTATTATCAGGGGCTCAAGTATCGGGAAGCCGCTGAGGTACTGGGGATCCCTGTCGGTACGGTAAAAAGCCGTCTGCACAGCGCCATTCTTAAATTGAATCAGGCTTGGCAAAGTTCCCGGATTTAACCTTGAAAAAACTATTTGCCATGCGACGACGGTTGCTAGGATTTCTGGTGGGGGGTCTTGAGGACGACGATATTGAACGCCTCAAACAGGAGCTCTCCAAAAACAGCCAATTCGAGGAAGGTCTGGGGCACATTCGCGTAGCGGTCGATCCCCTGGACGAGGACCGACAATTTGATCCACCTCCCGAAGGATTAGCACAACAGACCTGTAAGCACGTAGCGGAGCGCCGCAAAGCAACAGGCGATGGCACCACGCAACCATAACGTACCAGGACAATCCTCTCGAGCGACTATCCCCTCAAGCAACCATTACCAGCCTGTGTCGCCCGGTTGGGGGATTCCAGCGAGTGAATTCCACTTCTGAGCCCCTCTTGGCACCCGGTCCATGTCCTGCGGCAAGATGGCAAAAAGAAACCTTCGATCACGGTTTCGCCCTGAATGTGTTGCGTCTTTGCAACGCTTGCGGACCGTGGCAGCATCGGAATGGAACCAGAGAAATTTACTGCAAATACATTGAAATAAATAGGTTGCGAAGATATCCTGGCCTCTCTTTGGTCTCGGCCCATGGGTTTGGCAACGGATTTGCAACCCTCGGGATACGTGATGAGACATTTTTTTGACGACGTATCGGCGGCCCACATGCACGCTCAAGATTTGCTCCAGTTGGCAGCAATCCTTGCGGTGCAAATCCCAAATCTGGAAACGCGGAAATCCGAATGGACCCGTGGCAATTTGGCGTCTTATTGGTCTGCCTCAAAGCGGCGCATCGACTCCTGGGGTCGCTGTCTACGACAGGGGGCGCTCGCTGACAAAGAACAACCGGAAAAATTCACGTTGACTGCAATCCTTGAAGAAATCGTTCTTAGCGAACCGCTCACCCGAATCTGGACAGCAATCTCCGCAGCGGGTCACCAATCAAGGGACCTGGAAAAATCCGTCGCAGTCGCCGAGTACATCATGAAATCACACCTTGAAGT
>JAUWIQ010000308.1 GCA_030605285.1 Planctomycetota bacterium | reverse complement strand
AGCCATGAAAAGGCTTATCGTACTGGCGGTTTTATTGATGGTGACAGTCGGTTGTAACCGCCATTGTGGCACACGAAGCAGTTGCGCTCCTTGGCGTTGTGGTGCGCCCCGTGCGCAGAATATGAACTGCATGCCCTGTATGCCTTGTGCACCCTGCGATCCTTGCGGCAATGTTTCCAGCGGCAATGTTTCAAGCGGTGTCGGTGTTTCGGGTTGCTCCACATGTGCTACAGGTGGCAGCTACGAACAGGGTGTCATCCTCAACAGCGGGATATCCATCAACCCACCTATCAACCCACCCACAATTACACCGGCAAATCCGGGATCGTAATTGGAACGATTGCAATCGGAACAACCGGGTTATCCGGCATCGACCCGCTCGAAATCCTGACGTGCGGGTGGTTGCCGGCGAATGCGCGGACCCCCTTTTTTGAACTACAATGGAAGTGGCTTCCTCACTTCTAAGGTGGTCCGCGCAGTCGCATCCGCAGGCAGCGAGAAACTTCGATTGGGTTCGATTTTGCGGTCGAATTCGGAACAGGGAGAGATGACGTGCGTTTCCTTGTCGGAGTCTTACTGTTCCTGCCCTCGGCCGAACTGGCCGCGCAGTTCATTGACGATGCCCCAAATTCTGGCGGTATTCAGCTCGTCCGGGAGGAGTCGGTCCGGCTGCAAGTGGGGATTATTGTGCGGTCGACCGGGAGTCCCTTGAAAGGCATTGTGGGGACCACGCCGGTGCCGATCGACTGGCCTGAGCAGCAGGTCAAGATCATCGACGAGGAGTCGTCTCCCCATGTTCGCCGTGTTTCTTATGAGATGATCGGAGACACCGTCAAGAGAATGGTAGTGCGGATCCCATTCGTCCGAGCCGGAGATACCGCGAAAGCACTCGTCACCTTTGAGTGTACGCGCTATCACATTGCGGCACCGGAAGAAACAGAGCAGTACAAAATTCCTAAGAAAACAAGTGCAGAACTTCGGAAGTACCTGGGCCCGAGCCCAAAAATCGAAACGAAAAACGGAAAAATCCGCAAGCGGGCACACGAAATTGTCCGCGATGTCGAGGGAGATTGGAAAAAGGTCGAGGCGATTTACGATTGGGTGCGAGATCACGTCAAGTACAAAAATGGTCCCCTCAAAGGTGCCTATCAAGCCTTGAAGGACGGAGATGGGGACTGTGAGGAACTCAGTTCGCTGTTCATTGCCTTCTGCCGCGTCAACGGCATTCCGGCGCGTATGGTCTGGATCCCCGGACATTGCTACCCCGAATTTTATTTGCTCGATGCGGAGGGGGCGGGACACTGGTTTCCCTGTCAGGCGGCCGGCACGCGGGATTTTGGCGGCATGCCCGAATCGCGTCCGATTCTGCAAAAAGGCGATAACTTCCGCATCCCGGAAAAAAAGGGCCGCCAGCGCTACGTCTCCGAACAGCTAAAAATCGCAGATGTTCCTGGAGGAAAGCAACCCAAAGTCGAGTTTGTTCGTGAAGTTTTGACAGACTGAAGCAAGATATGACAACGCTCCAGTGACTGTGAAATTCGCGCTCGACGTCCTTTTTTCTCCCCCTCCGGTCCGTTGTACCGTTAGACTGAGAGGCACCGATCGATCGAGCCTGCCCGGAGCGTCCTGATGTCCCCAGAGGAATCGAAGCCAGAGGAATCGAAGCCGACTCATGACCTGACAGCGGGTGGCGAGGAGGTGTTTGAGGTCCACCATCCGCTCATTCGCCACCACCTGACCCGCCTTCGCAATCACGCGACGGCACCGATTGAGTTTCGGAACTTGATTCGGCGACTGGCGGTATTGCTGGCTTATGAGGCGACCGCCGATCTGAAAACATCGGCAGTTCCTGTCGAAACACCCCTGACGACAACCGAGGGCTTCGTCTTGGAGCCGAGTATTGCCCTGGTCCCCATTCTGCGGGCCGGATTGGGAATGGTGGACGCCGTCCTGGATTTAATTCCCCACGCCGAGGTCTGGCACCTGGGGCTCTACCGGGATGAAAAGACCGCCCGCCCAGTCCAATATTATAGCAAACTGCCGCACAGCGAACCTGCGGATGTCGCGCTAGTCCTCGATCCGATGCTCGCCACGGGTGGCTCGGCACTCGCCGCGATTCAAACACTGAAAGACTGGGGTGTGCCCAGAATCAAATTGCTTTCGATTATCGCTTCCCGAGATGGTATTGCCCGAGTCACCGCCCACGATCCGAATATCCAGATTTACATCACCGTTGTGGATCCTGAATTAAACGATCAAAAGTTTATTGTCCCCGGCCTGGGAGACGCGGGCGACCGAATTTTTAATACCTTCAAATCACACGACTAGATTGCGAGTTAGCAACGCGGAACTCGGCTGCGCCGTGATCAGGAAATCCCTCTATGGAACGCTTCGTCAGTGCCTTCGGTCTTGTCGCTATGATCGGCTTTGCCTATCTGATGAGTTCCAACCATAAAAAATTTCCCCTACGGGTGGTGGTCGGAGGACTTGCGCTGCAACTGCTTTTTGCTCTCCTGATTCTACAAACTGCGCCAGGAAAAACTACGTTTCGAGTCATCGGAGACGTGTTTACCAATATGATTTCCCATGTGGATGCGGGCTCCCGATTCATGTTTGGGATGAAGCGGGAACTGGAAGTCCCCGTGGTCGTTTCAGGCAAAACACATCAGGCCCACTTTAGCGTCTGGGAAAATTCAGAAAGTGACAAGCAATACATCGACCATTTAGTGCAATCGATCCGGGGCAAACAGGGTAAGATCGCCATCGCCGTTGGTGAGAACTCCCAATAATTTGATCTGACCAGCGAAGATTGGGAGCAGCAGTTGCGAACGTGGTTTCATGTCGCGATCGGATCCTTTCGCAGCGGGGAATATCCCCAGACAAAGCAATTGCTTTCCTCGTTTGCTTTTGGGGTCTTGCCAACCATTATTTTTTTCTCCTCGCTGATGTCGATGCTCTACTATTTGGGGGGCATGCAAAAGGTAGTGGCGTTCTTTGCCTGGATTATGCGAAAGACTCTGGGTACCAGCGGCGCCGAAACACTTTCGGCCGCCGCCAATGTGTTTGTGGGTCAGACCGAGGCACCCTTGGTGATTCGCCCCTATGTCTCCAAGATGACCCAATCCGAGTTGATGGCGGTGATGGTGGGTGGCTTCGCCACGATTGCCGGCGGAGTCCTGGCTGCCTACGTCAGTTTTGGGATCGATGCGGGACATTTAGTGACCGCCTCAGTCATTTCCGCCCCGGCCGCCCTCTTGATAGCCAAGGTGATGCAGCCCGAAACGGAGCATTCCCTTACGATGGGAAAAGTCGAATTAAATGTCGAGGAAAAATCAGAAAACCTGATTGAGGCGGCCGCCTCGGGCGCCACGGCGGGCATGAAATTGGCTATCAACGTGGCGGCCATGTTGATTGCCTTCTTGGCGATCATCGCCATGTTCAATGCCGTCATCGGCTGGACAGGCGCATGGTTCGGATTTGATGCCGCAGATCGCTGGACGTTGGAAAAAGGACTGGGCTGGCTGTTTTGGCCCCTGGCTTGGCTGATGGGCATTCCGGCACTCGATTGCA
This sequence comes from Planctomycetota bacterium, assembly GCA_030605285.1. The sequence goes on along the minus strand of JAUWIQ010000308.1, from coordinate 139 downwards.
GCAAAGCGGGCGAATTGCTCGGCACCAAGATGGTTGCCAATGAATTTGTGGCCTATCTTCAATTAGGCCAATTGCAAGAAGGCCTCTCGCCTCGCAGTGTCACGATCCTAACATATGCCCTTTGCGGCTTTGCCAACTT
>JAUWIQ010000135.1 GCA_030605285.1 Planctomycetota bacterium | reverse complement strand
CGGCTCCGTGCTATTCTGTTTCATAGCAGGTTGGCGGGTTAATTTGATATTGTCGAGGAGAGGCTGCATTGGGCGACACGCCTGGCCTACCGCATGAGCAAGTGTCTTGAGCCGCGACGGTACATTGCCGGTCGTTCGCGGGGCTAAATTAGGGTCGCGAAAGGATCCGGGGGCTACGATGTCAAAGAGGAATGCCGATTGGGGATTTTCCCTAGTAGAACTTCTAGTTGTGATCTCCATGATCGGCATCATGATTGCGTTGTTACTTCCGGCGATCTCTTCAGTCCGCGAATCGGCAAGGCGTATCCAGTGCCAGAGCAATCTTAAGCAGATCGGTCTGGCAGTGCTTCAGTACAATGCGGAAAAGCGGGTCTATCCCTGCGGTCGGGAGGACACCCACCAGTATTCCACCTCCTGGGCATTTCGGCTGTTGCCCTTTTTAGAAGAGCAAGATACCTATACTGCTCACGACCGAACCCTACGGGTTGACGATCCAGAAAACGCGCGGGCAATGCGGACCTCGGTCCCTGTGTTTATTTGTCCCACACGCGGCCACTACAAGCCGGACCGAAACTTCGATGACGATGACAAGCCCCCCAAGGTTTTGACAAGTGCCGCAGGAGGGGATTATGCAGCCAACCCGGGTGCCTCCTACCTCTACCAAGACGAAGCGAATCAACCCATTGATCGGAGCCGGGCAGGGGTCATCTACACAAAATCCAGAATTCGTGCGATCCATGTCGCGGACGGCACCAGCCAAACCTTTATGGTAGGGCACCGTCATGTCCACGAACCGCTTAGTAATTATGCCCAGCCAGACATGCAGGCGCACGATCTGGGGGATACGGCATTCTTCGCTGGAGATACACCAAAAACGATTTTTGCGGATGTCAGCACTGGCCTGCCACAAGATCTAGATGCTGGTCGCGGCAGCTTGCAGAGTTCTTTTGGTGGACCTCACCCCAACGTAACACCTTTTGTCTTTCTCGATGGCCATGTCGTCCCGATTAGCAACACAACGTCCCAAAAGTCTCTGATGTCAATGTCGACGATTGGCGACGGGAATAGTATTCCTCCGGAAGATGCAAACTAACTCGCGACAACGGTTGCCGTAAGATTGCGGAAAAGAACACGGATGTTGCCTGGCCGGTAACGCGTCCTTCCGCTCTCCTCTCTGGTTGTTTCCTTTGCTCTCCCTGGGCAGGACATCGAAGATGTCCAGTGGGCAGGAAACATCGATTTTTCCAGACCGGTAAGCCACTACAAGACCCCAGCCATGCCGTACGGCCTACGTGTTGAAGCCTGGAAGACTTGGTCACACGATAGACAGGTCTGGATTTAGCCTGTTATGATCTGGTCACTTACCTGCAGACACCTTGCCAGTTGCTTGCCATCATCCGACCGGCATTCCCTGATAACTGCCGCAGTTGCGAACCATGTCGACCGGTGACAGCCAATACGGGATTGAACATAAGCATGGTGGTCTCGGCCAACTCGCCTCGACTGCCCTTTGCGGAAATGACATCACCTCTTCCTGTCTCTACGTGTCGGCACTGGCAATTATTGTCTCGGGGCGCTGGGCACCCCTTGCGCTTTTGCTGGTCGCTGGGCTCCTTTATTTTTTCCGTTCCATCTATGCCGAGGTCGTAGGAGCCTTACCGCTCAATGGAGGAGCTTACAATGCGCTGCTCAACACCACCAGTAAATTTCGGGCTTCCATTGCTGCCTGTTTGACTATTCTCTCCTACATGGCCACTGCTGTTTTGTCGGCCGATACGGCAATTCATTATCTGCAACAAATCTGGCCCACGGAATGGAGTGATTCGACAATCATTGGGCTGGCCATTGGACTGCTGGCTGTGTTTACGGTCCTGACAATCATTGGCATCAGTGAATCATCGGTTGTCGCAATAGTTATCTTTGTTACCCATCTTGGGAGCCTCTCTTTGTTGGTTCTGGTCGGCATAATTTATGTGCTATTTAATGGGATCTCCACGCTAGAGGCCAATCTGGGTACGCCCAGTGATTTCAGTCCGGTGGTAGCAATTTTTTTCGGATTTTCAGCCGCCCTCCTGGGGATTTCGGGGTTTGAAAGCTCCGCGAACTTTGTGGAACAGCAGGCAGAGGGCGTCTTTCCCAAGACCTTACGGAACATGTGGATTGCGGTGACTATTTTTAATCCTGCGATGGCGATTCTGGCACTGGCGATTATTCCTATCGGTGATCTTAACGGCAACAACAAAAATGCGTTGCTGGCGGATATCGGCTATATCGTGGGCCATGGCGAGTGGCTGGCCTGGATCATCTCTGCAGATGCGGTACTGGTGCTGAGTGGTGCCGTGCTCACAAGCTTTATAGGTGTTACCGGTCTGGTAAATCGTATGGCACTCGACCGCTGCCTGCCCCAGTTTCTCTTAAAGAAGACTCGTCGAGGCACAACCCATCGCATCATTATCGCATTTTTTTTGCTCTCGGTTTCCATCCTGCTGCTGACCGGAGGACAATTGGAGGCCCTTGCCGGAGTCTACACGATTTCTTTTCTTACCGTGATGGCGTTGTTCTGTCTGGGCAACATCCTCCTAAAAGTACGTCGCAGAAAATTACCACGCCCGACGTACGCACCCTGGCTGTTCGTGGGACTCGCTCTTTTGGGTGTCACCGCAGGACTGATTGGAAACATTTTTATGAAGCAACCGGCTGAGTTGTTTCATCTGGGAAAGAAGGGCCGGATCTCGCATAACTCGCAGCTTACAATCACGGGACCTAAGGGGCCTTCGGCTTTCTACGTTCAGCAGGGTGAATCGTTTGAGAGCCTCGCACAACAAGTCAATCAGTCGACTGATAAGACCGGCGTAGCTGTCACAACGACGAGTACGACGCTGATTTTTCAAACGGTGAAACTCGGTGCACACGCTACAATCCAACTGCGGGTCGATTCCGGAACTTTCAAAATCAATAACTCGCATCAACGAGAAGTCACGGCACGGGGCAGTGACGGATTCTCGAATCTCATTACATTTTTGTGGTATTTTATCCCCACGATCCTTATTGTTTCAGCGATGCTCTGTCGCATTGCCCTGCTGAAACTTTGTCTTTTTGTATTGCGCAATATGATCAGCGTCTTCTTGCAGCCCCTCTATGCGACAACCCAGTGGATTCGCGACATCATCGAAAAAATCAACTCCCAGCAAATTGTCTTCTTTACGCGTGGTGACAATATTGCAAACCTCAACAATGCCATGTTGTATGTAAAAAATAATGAGCATACGAATCGGATAAAAATTGTGACGGTTGTAAAACACAAAACTGATGTTTCTAGTACGGCAAAAAAAGATATTGATTTTTTGGATGAAGTTTATCCCAATATCGAGATCGACTTCGTCATTCTCGAGGGAGATTTTGGTCCCGACCTGATTGATAAACTTTCCAAGGAGTGGGAAATTCCTAAAAATTTCATGTTCATCGGTTCACCGGCCGGCCGCATGATGTATGGTCTCGCTGAACTGGGAGGCGTACGGCTGATCGTCTAGCTCCAGGCGGAAAGGTAATCCGATCGGGAGGGCTTCGAGATAAGCCTGCGACAACGAGTGGGCTATTGCTTGGGGCCACCGGCAGCGAATTACGGTCTCCTCGGAATCCGAGGGCGGACCAATACGACCCGTTGATTAGATGTAATACATCATCTCACCGGTATCTTGACTGTGCTCCAAGAGATCGGCAAAAGTAACCGAGGAGAGAACCTGTTGCTGGGCATTGGTTGCCTCACACCAGGTACTCTGTAAAACGCGCGTGATCGGCGTGTCGGCTGAAACATTCATCGCCGGGTCAACCACGGGCCCCTCGATCACGGTCATCACATCGGCAAGCCGTATCTGCTCCGGTGAACGAGTCAATTGGTAGCCTCCGGCGGCTCCCCGCGTGCTGGATACCAATCCAGCCGCTTTCATCTGCAAGAGGATTTGTACTAAAAACCGCGCTGGAATACCGTGCGCCGCAGCCAGATCGCGAACCCGAACCGGGGCCGTGGATTGAAAACGGGCCGCCAACTCAAGTATTGCGATACAGGCATATTCTGTCTTGGCAGAGATTTTCATCTGTTGTTTCCAAAAGGTTGAGAGCCAGACTGCGGGCCCAGTTGAGCCCAATGCAGCACTCGCAGCGATCAGATTCCTCCACCCTTTTCAAACTCGATCGAGTGCAAGCCACACTCCGTCTTCTCCATACCGCTCCAGCGGCCAGCACGCTCGTCTTCACCCGGCACCACTTTCCTCGTGCATGGCCAACAACCAATGCTTGGATAACCTTGGTCATGTAGCGGGTTGTATGGGATTCCCTCTTCTAAAATCCGTTTCCATATCTCTGCTTTTGTCATCTTGGCCAGGGGGCTGATCTTTACCAGACTGAAGCGTTTGTCCCAGCCTACAATTGGTGCCTGGGCGCGATCGGGACTCTGGTCTCTTCGGATACCGCTCATCCAGGCGTGCATCCCTACCACCGCCTGTTGCAACACGCGAATCTTTCGATCGAAACAGCACTGATCCGGATTGCTCTGGTGCAAGGGGCCACCGTGCAATGCTTCATATTGCTCCACGGTGATCTCAGGCTTCTTCAGTTCGACTTCAATCCCATATTTTTCTGCAATTTGATCGCGCAGTTTTAGCGTCTCTGGGAACTGGTAGCCCGTATCCAAATTAAATATCCGTGTGCGGGGCTGTATCTTGGCAAGCATCGAGAGGATCACACAGCCTTCGGGGCCAAATGCGGTCGCCATGGTCAGCCTCGGGAAAAAACGTTCCACGGCCCAGGTAATAATCTGTTCCGGGGATGCTAGCTCCAGATCTCGGTTGGCCTGCTCGAGTTCAGACGCCAGTTCGTTCGTTAACTGAAGTTGCGGGGCGGCACCCTCCGACTGCCGGGCCTCCTCTCGATCTGGCGATATTTCTGTATCCATCTATTTCTCAATTAGTTAGGCATTATCCGGACCCTACTGAGGGACCCGCCTGAATACAATTATAATAATGTTGATTGCCAAAGTCATCTTTATCGCTGGAAAAAATATCGGCTCATTCGGGTCCCAATCTTCAGTCTGTAGGGCTTATGACGGCAAGGAATGGTGGAAACGAACCGCGTACGCAGAAAAGGCGTACTAGTCAAGATCTTGATTCTCAACCGCGAGAGGCAAGAATCCATCGAGTGGTTGGCGACAAGCATTCGGCCCTTATGACTGTTACGCCACCGACAGAGGGAACGAATCTTACAGCCCGCACAACACATTCTATTGGTCTCACACGTAATAAGAGTTTCATTTTACGGCACCTGGTAACGACTGCCAGGATCAAGAGGGTTAGGGAAGTAAAAAAAATTGGCGCGCTTTTTGACGTGTGCTAAATCGTAATGTATATTTTCCTGGCCAGAGGGCAGACCCGCCTAACCGGTCATCCGCGCTAGCGGTCCACCGATTTCTTTCCAGCAATGCGTGTCCAAAGCATGTACGGTCGAAAATTACGCGGGCTCAGTCTGTCGGTTCTTTCCTTGCGCCTTGCCATCGTCGGGCTATTTCTAGCTTTACCATTCGCCGCGGTTCCTCTCACAGCGCCACTACTGTGGTATGCGACACCCGCCGGGGCCGCCGAATCGGAACTCCGATTTTTAGATCGTTCCGAGAACGTACAAGCTCTTTTGCAGCAGGGCGATCTGCTGGAGAAACAAGACAAGTGGGCAGAAGCGCTGTCGTTTTATGAAACAGCGATCAAACGATACCCCAACGAGCAACAGTTACATAAGCACCAGGAACTTGCTCGCATTCAATACGATCTTTCACGCCGTTATGCGGATACCAGCTATCGCAGTACACTTGGGAGCCTTTCACCGCAGGAGGCAATCGAGCTCTATACCGAGATTCTTCTCAAAGTTGATTCTTATTATGTGAAGTCGATGGATTGGCAAACGCTGGTAGAACGCGGAACGCGTTGTGTCGAAATTGCCCTCAACAATAAAACGTTTATTGGCCAAAACCTGTATGGTAAATCTCG
>JAUWIQ010000359.1 GCA_030605285.1 Planctomycetota bacterium | reverse complement strand
CATCGTGAGATCCAAAACCCCGGGACTACCACTCAGGATAATGATTCAGCTTGCGGAACTTACAAACCCGAACCCTCTTAGTTTAGGACATCTAAGATACTTTGGCCAAGGGGGTGACATACAAGGGGCTAAGCTAAAGCCTCCGGGAACGGCGGCGTTTACGCAGATAGGGCAAAATTTTAGGCCGCACCTTTCCTCGTGGAGTTGCAAATCCGTCGGAGGCCAGAGTGGCCAACTCACGGGTCCCGTAGCTGCGCGGAGGAGATATCCTCGCGGAAAAGCGATTCAGGGATTTCGTGGCAGAGGCTCATTAAACAGTCCTCGAGTGCAAGATCTTTCACTCCCCGAAAGTTTTTGCCAATCAGCCGTCCAAATACTAAGAATTGGCAGCCATTGGCGGCGATCTGTTCGATCGCACGTTGCATCCTTGCCTGGCTGCTATTTCCAGGTTGGCGGTCTTCATAATAGCGCAGTGAGGCGATTCTCTGCAGGGTATCGATGCCAATCGCAAAGAGTGCCCCTGGGAAAAGCTCTGATTTTTCGACAAAGGTCGCTGCGCGGGTCAACCAAACGGATTCTTTCTCTGTAAATTGTCCAAGTCGACATCGGACCTCTTGCTCACTCAGCGGGGCTTTATCGACGTTTTCAATCGATATTTCAAAACAGACCGGATTGCCTGTAAGTTCGGTAGCTCGGGTTGCCATATTTCGATGTCCGCGATGCAGGGGATTGAATGCACCGGGCAGCAGGACCTGGGGCCGCGTTTCGGAGGTGCCCTGAACCCTACAGGCGTTCATTTCACCTGCAAAGACGCGACGCATTGGTGCGAAAACCGACATGCCCCTCAAATTCTGGAAAGTCCTCTGGGCGCTTCTATGCCGTCGAGTATACCTAGTTTCCGCGCATCAAGATGGGGGTCGCATCGGGTGGTCAATGCAAGTGTGCTAAAACGCATTGGGGTAGCTATCTATTTGCTATTTGCCGGTCTCTGCCTCGAGTTGACGAGCCGCCCAGGGGCGAGCTTTGAAGTCCGGTGCCGATCTAACACAGTCGAGAGTCGGGTAAATTGTGACAAATGTTTTCTTTACAAGGAGTTACATCGGATGGGCCGCCTTGATCTAAAGGCCTGGGCCGGTGTCATCTCATTGACGATTACTGGCGGGAGAGATTAGACTCGCCGGTCTCGCAGTGGCAATCTGCGCAGCTACGATTTGTCGATCCAGTTCGCCAGGAGCGTGGTCGATCGCGACTGCCTGGGGAGTTGTCTGGCCGCTGAGATTGCCCGAAACAGGGAGCTTGAGGAAACGTAGGATGTCGGTTCCGTCCATTGATCAAAGTATCGAACAGCTTTCCATCAACACGATTCGGACCCTGTCCATCGATGCGGTGCAGGCTGCCCGCAGTGGTCACCCCGGGACACCGATGGCACTCGCACCGGTTTGTTATCTGCTTTGGAATGATGTGCTGCAGTTCGACCCAGTAGCGCCTCTCTGGCCGGTTCGGGACCGGTTCGTACTAAGTTGCGGTCATGCCTCGATGTTGCTTTATTCACTGCTGCATCTGGCGGGAGTGGAGGAGGTCGACAAACAGGGTAATTCATTGGGAAAACCAGCGATCTCACTCGACCAAATCCGTAATTTCCGACAACTTGAGAGTCCCTGTGCGGGGCATCCAGAGCATGGCGATGCAGCGGGCATTGAAACGACCACCGGTCCTTTAGGCCAAGGGATTTCGAATAGTGTCGGCATGGCAATCGCTGCCCGCTGGTGTGAGGCTCACTTCGACCGATCTGGCTTTGAGCTGTTTGGATACAATACCTACGCCCTCTGCAGCGATGGCGATTTAATGGAAGGTGTGGGTGCAGAAGCAGCGTCGTTGGCGGGTCATTTGAAGCTTTCAAACCTGTGTTGGGTTTACGATGACAACCACATCACGATTGAAGGAGAGACATCCCTTGCATTCAGCGAGGATGTTGCGACACGATTCGAGGGACTCGGTTGGCGAGTGACGCTGGTAGAAGATGCCAATGATCTTGGGGCCCTCTCCCGGGCGATGAAGGTATTTGCCGACAATAAGGATTCGCCGACATTGATTATTGTGCGAAGCATTATTGGATACGGTTCGCCCAATAAGGCGAATACTCACGGTGCCCATGGTGCGGCTCTAGGCGAAGAAGAGGTGCGTCTGACGAAGGAGTCGTATGGTTGGCCTCCGGATGTTCAATTTCTGGTTCCTGGCGAAGTGCGCAGTCATTTTCAGGAGGGCATCGGCACCCGCGGGCTTGAGGCCCGCACTGCGTGGGAGAAACGCTACTTGGAATATGCCGACCAATATCCCGAGTTGGCCCAGCAGTGGCAGACGATGCAGGCGGGGGGTTTGCCCGCTGGCTGGGATGCAGCAATGCCGACTTTTGAGGCGGATGAAAAAGGGCTGGCCAGCCGCGTCACCGCGGGCAAGGTACTCAACGCACTGGCAGAGCAAGTGCCCTGGCTGTTGGGTGGCTCGGCTGATTTGGCGCCATCGACGATGACTTTTCTGGAGGGAGAGACTGCTTTTTCAGCCGGAAGTTATGGGGGCAGAAATTTCCATTTTGGGATCCGTGAACATGCGATGGCGGCTGCCTGTAACGGCATGGCCCTCTCAAAGCTGCGGCCTTTTGCAGGCACCTTCTTTGTATTCACGGACTACATGCGGCCATCAATGCGACTTGCAGCGATCATGCAGATACCGGTGCTCTATGTGCTGACCCACGATTCGATCGGCCTGGGTGAAGATGGCCCCACCCACCAACCGGTGGAACATTTAAGTGCCCTTCGAGCCATTCCGGGTATGCTGGTACTGCGTCCCGGCGATGCGAATGAGGTGGTAGAGGCCTACCGCACGGTTCTGGAGTCCGCTCAGGGCCCCGCCGCAATGGTCCTCAGCCGTCAGGCAATACCAACCCTCGATCGAGTGAAGTATGCAGCGGCCCGTGGTGTCAGCCGAGGTGCTTATATCCTGGGAGATTGTGTAGGCAAACCGGAGGTGATTCTCATTGGCACCGGAAGTGAACTGGCACTCGCGGTCGGGGCATTTGAAAAACTTACGGCAGAAGGTATCCGGGCCCGCGTTGTAAGCCTGCCCTGCTGGGAACTGTTTGACTTGCAGGATGCTGCCTATCGAGAGGAAGTACTGCCCACAGAGGTGCAGGCTCGTGTTGTCGTGGAGGCAGCGATCAAGCATGGCTGGGAAAAATATCTTGGCCCCCAGGGACGTTTTGTCGGTATGAAGAGCTTCGGGGCCTCCGCACCTGTCCGCATGCTTTATGATCACTTTGGTATTACGGTGGACCGGATCGTCACGGAAGCTAAAGCAATCTTGGCGAATGAGAGCTGATCTTAAGCTGTGTCGATGCATAAGACCT
>JAUWIQ010000080.1 GCA_030605285.1 Planctomycetota bacterium | reverse complement strand
CTCGAAGAGTTAGCGATGGATGTCTATGAGGTCACAGAAAATGTCTTTGAGCAATTAGCGTTTGGTGAACGGGCTGAGGGTTTGTTGGCGGTGGCGATTCCCCCGGATCTCGGACTGGAGGATTTGAGTTTACCTGAAAATCCCCTGGTTGCCATTGTGGAGGGAATTGAGAAACCGGGCAACCTGGGAGCCGTTGTCCGCAGTGCCGATGGTGCGGGAATTTCTGCTGTTGTCGTGGCCGACCAAGTAACAGATCTTTACAATCCAAATGCGATTCGGGCGAGCCTAGGAACAGTTTTTTCGGTACCCGTCTGTACAGCATCGTCGGAAGAGGTGCTGCATTGGCTGCAAAAGAATGAATTGGCAATTTTTGCAGCGGCCACGAACGGCAAAGATTCTTATGTCGATGTTGATTTCCGTATTCCCGCTGCAATTGTGCTGGGTTCCGAGGCAACAGGACTCTCGACAGTGTGGGATGGCACAAAAATCAGATCGCTCCGACTCCCGATGCATGGTGTTGCGGATAGCCTGAACATATCAAGTGCAGCAGCCGTTTTATTCTACGAAGCGCAGCGACAGCGGTTGCAGAAACCGATGGAACCCAAGTTGAAACAGATCCAATCCGCATAACGGCTGAGTTTCGCAGGGTAACGCTTTGGTGACTGAGCAGGCGCACAATGCAGCCTAAGGAGGTGCCGTTCAGTTAAAGCATGCTATCGAGAAGCAGCCTCATTTTGCGCATTTCTGCCATTTGGTCGACTTCTGGCATGGGTTGGATGTCAATGGATAAGGCCCGATTGTATTTGACCTGCGTTAGCATATTAACAAGCCGTCCATACTCGATATCACCCTGTCCCACCTGGACCTGAAAATTTTCCGCGTTGGTGTCCCTCAGATAGACGTGGTAGACATACTTCAGTAAGCGATCGTAAGATCGTCCGGCGTTGGTGCCGTAGTGGAAATGACTGGGATCCAGGGCGATGCCCAGTCCTTTCACGTGGTCGCAGAGCACAACGATTGTGTCGGGATCTTCTGAGATTTTCCCAATTTGTGTTTTCACGGCGACTACCACGCCCTCGGTGGTCGCAATGTCCACCAATTTTTGCAAACGCTCAACCTCGGCGTTGAAAGGAGTTCCCAGCTCGGCAGAGGGAACCACCAGGGTGACTACTTTGGTAGCTTTCGCCAGCAGACAGATTGCTTCAAACTGCTGGTAATAATCTTTCTCATCGGCTTCAATCTGGACACTATAGGTGATCGGTGTCAAACGATTTGTTTGTCGGCAGACCAAGACTGCTCGCTCGGGATCTGCAGCGACCTCCGAGGGCTTGAGCTCACCGTCGCTTTCGTGAATCTGGATTTCAATCCGAGTAAATTCAAGATCGACTAGTTTTGTTAAAATAGTCTCGAAGGGAAGATCGGGAAAACAATTACAGGAGGCAGCAAGGTACACAAATTAGCTCCTTGGATGAAAACGGGATCCGGCCAGTGGAATTGGCAGTCGGGCCACCCGATATCGTGCAAAACAGATGTGTAATCTACCTTCGATGCTGACTTGGAAGCAACAGCGATGTCCGCAGCGGACCGTTCCAGGAAGGGCCCTTCCTGGATTTTACCGAACGCATGATCTCGACAAGGTGCGACTACCATCCGCAGAATCGCAGTCTCTAGATCATGGGGACTTATTGCCCGGGCCGTAAAGCATATTACAATGAATGGAGAGACCCTAGAGTATGGAGACTCGATAGCTCTCCATACTGTTTGTAGTGATAGCCATCCATGGGAGGACTCTTATGGACCCAAAGGACCCGATTCTACCTGACTCGTCTACCGATGCGTCGTCCAAGCAATCCGCAGCGGTGACGGCCTACTATGCTAGTCCGACAAACCCCCCAGTTGCAAATGCTCCCTACCGAGTCGTTTTGGAACAACGGAGTACTTTGTTGCGCAAGGCCATTTTGCTGTTGTTAATTATTGCCCTTGGTGTTTCGGTCATGATTAATTTTGGAGTGATTGCCCAATATCATAGTTACGTTCAGACCGATCCGGAAATACTAGAAAAATTACAATCGGGTGCGCCAAAAGCGACCGATAAAATTGCCGTCATCACAGTACGAGGCGCAATTCTGAATAGCAATGGATTTGTCAAAAAACAAATAGACCGGGTCCGCAAGGACGACGATGTACAAGGAATCGTTCTGCGCGTCGATTCGCCAGGCGGCACGGTCACAGCAAGCCACTATATCTATCACCATTTAAAGGAACTCCAGCGGCAAAAAGAAGCGGACAACGGCAAAGAGTTTCCGATGGTTGTTAGTATGGGAAGTATTGCGGCCAGCGGAGGCTACTACGTTTCCATGGCGGTTGGTGCCGCGGAGGATACAATCTTTGCGGAAGAAACAACCTGGACGGGTTCGATTGGGGTCGTCATTCCCAGTTACGATATTTCAGGATTTTTAGAAAAACATAATATCGTCGATCATTCTTATGTGAGTGGGGATTTGAAGCAGATGGGTAGCCCAACACAAAAGAGAACTGCAATAGAAAATGCAAAACTGCAACAACTTGTAGACGAAAGTTTTGCGGGATTTCAAGCGGTTGTTGCCTATGGCCGGCCTAAGGTCGTAGCAGATAAAAAGTCGATGGCGGAGATCGTGACCGGCCAGATATTTACTGCCAAGCAGGCGCAAACCTTGGGCTTAGTGGATCGATTAGGGTACTTGGAAGATGCCGTCAATCGATCGATCGATCTGGCCGGCCTCCATGCCGAGAACGTGCGGGTTGTGCGGTATGATAAACCGGAAAGTTTCTTGGATCGGGCCCTCGGTGGACAGGCTCGCGGACCCCTGTTCGACGTTTCGGCCCTCTTGGACATGACCGCCCCGCGAGCCTATTATCTCTGCACATGGTTGCCTACGATCATCAGCAATCGGAATTAATTGTTTCTCAAACTCCGCTCGTTCGTTGGCGGCGCTAAGAGCCAGGAATCCGGCGAGACAATTTCTCGTGGGAGCCACGCGTGCCAGACGATTTGAGAACCGATGGTTCAGGTTCCAGAAGGCGAGCTGTTGTTGGGCCTCAGTTTTCGGCCCGGGGGAGGGTTCTTGAGGTCTGTTCGGCGATTGCCACCGTTTTTCCCATTGAACTCTGCTCCACGGGGAACCTCTGGGTGAATTTGTGGCAGATCACGTGGTGGCCGTCTGTCAGGTCGGTTTATTTGATCGTAATTGTAACGCCGTCGCAATTCGCGCATAAAATCCTCACGAGAAAGACGCTTGAGTTGCGCCCGCTCCCGCGGAGGAAGATTTTTGAAATAGGTTTGCAGTTGATTGAGGTTAGGTCTCCGTTCCGCGGGTGGCCGTGGAAAACTATTTTTGTCTTTTTGTGAGAAAGAAAAGTTCGCTTTTTGTTTTGTTGCTGCCGACAGTGTCTGGCGATACGCATTACGCGAGATGTTGAGCAGAAACAGAATTTCGGCGACTCGAGTAGGTTGTTTACTAAGTTTCTGGCGGAGCGATGGCGGGAGTTGTTCTTTCATGGCAAGGTATTCGTGATCGTCGATTATTAGTTTTCGGAGATCGTCCTCCCGCCGCCAATTTTTCCCCAAGAGTAACATCAGTCGCACGCGTTTCTGTTTGTCTGAAAGTTTCTCAAAATTTCGCCGTTCTTCCCTGGTTGTGTCACGTAAAAGGCGCTCTCGATTTTGAAGGGCCACGTTCTGCAGCCAATGTACAACTGCCCTAAATTCCTGGGATGTAGGTTGGGCGGCTTTTTTGGGTTGCTGTTGAGCAGACAAGTTTTTGACATAAGAAATCCGTTCATTGCCGGAGAGAATTCGCAGTTTGACGTGCTCCTGAGGATCCAATTGTTTGTACCAGGAGTAGTAATCATCGAGTCCGCGAGTCAAGCGATCGGAATCGGGATCCCGGACTAATTGTCGGTGAAAATCCCTTAATTGCGCCCGGGCTTCAAAATCAAGATCTTCAAATATTTGTTGGCTAGTCAGCAGTCTCTTTTTCTCCGCTGCTTCCATGCGGTCGATGCGCATTCTGCTTGCCGCCAGACTGTCCTCAGGTTGCGGCGATTTTTCAGTGGCACTCATGGCCATCTTGGAGAAGTAGGGCAATCCGCTAACACCCCGTAAAAATTCGATGTCATCAACAAGTTGGTATTTATCCAGATTTACCAAAACAGGCAAATCCTCCAACAAGTCATCGTTGCGAGTCGTTAAGAACCCGGTTGCACTGAGAATCGCGGCGAGGCTTGTCGCCAGGATAAAGCCGATCAGACAGGCCGCCAGCACGGCAAAAGCAATGAATGCCCACTGCTGGATCAGTTGGCCTGTCCAGCCATCGTTTTTTACCTGGGTGGAGTTTTTTGCAAAATGAGCAACCATTTCCACCGTGGTCGCCGCAAATTGTTGGCCAACTTCGAATTTTGGTAGTTCATCCAATAACATCCAGCTCCGATCCAATGCAGCGAGACGCTGGCGAAAGATAGGGTCGGAAGCCAAACGTTGCTCGAGCTCACGAAGAGATTCCCCAGAAAGTTCTCCGTCGAGGTTGGCGGTGATCTCCTCGTCGATCTTTTGTAGCTGCATCGCTGCTTAATTGGGCCCGTTCATTTTATCGACTCGAAAATTTACTTAGGAATCTGTGGTTTCAGGAGGTTGTCCATCTTCGACATATGGAGAAAGTGCATCACGCAAGCTACCGCGAGCCCGTGATAAAAGGGATTTCACCGCTTGGGGAGAAAGCTTCATGACCTCCGCAATATCCGCATAGCTCATCCCCTCGAATTTAGAGAGCAAAACAGCCATCCGCTGCCGCTCGTTGAGATTTCCGATGGCTGCCCGAACAATCATTCGGACTTCTGAATGATCGACCTGGCGGCTGGGCATCAATCCACTAGCGGCCAACGCCATCTGGGCTAAAGGATCGACAGATACCGATCCGCTGCGACTCGAATCTACATGCACCTCGCGCCGTCGAGCCAAGGTTCGACGGGCATTGGAAGCCACGTTGTTCGCAATTGTGAACAGCCAGGTCGAAAATTTTGCCCCGGGCGTATAACGTTCGCGCGCTCGATAGACGCGCAGGAAAACTTCTTGCGTCAGATCTTCCGCCAGATCTCGTTTACCAACGAGATGTTCCAGCACACCGAGCAGACGATTTTGATATCTTAATACCAACTCCTCAAAAGCCGCTGCATCCCCGTCGCGCACCTTCAGCATCAACCGCACGTCCGGGTCACATAATTCGTACGCTGCATCGGAGGATTTACTGGTTGTCAACTCGTCCTCTCTGGTTTGCACCTCATCGGAGCAGACCGTTGTCCTCCGGACCCTCAATTACGTTGAGTCTAAACCAAGCGGAGACGAACTGCCAGGAGTTCTTGATGCCTCCTCCTGCGCAGAGTTTCGCCCCGCAAGCACAACGGGAATT
The DNA here is from genome assembly GCA_030605285.1 of Planctomycetota bacterium. The sequence continues at coordinate 2,247 of JAUWIQ010000080.1, read as the reverse complement.
ATTGCCCACGGCGACTGGCGAGGGCAATCAAATTACAAGAACTGGATTTCAAAAAACACAAAATAGCCCAATCACCCCCAATGATAGGATGGGAGATAGAGTTTATTCTGTAGGGATGGAAACACACTATCTGGCTGCCGTTGTGCAGATGAATTCCGGATCGGATAAGTCCGCGAATCTTGGCCATGCCGTTCAGCAGGTTCAGCAAGCGTCCGCAGCGGGCGCCACCTTGGTGGCCTTGCCAGAGATGTTTAATTGTATGGGGTCCTATTCTCGTGTGGTGGAAGAGGCAGAACCGATACCGGGCACTACCAGCAAAACACTTGCGCAACTTGCTGCGGACGAGAAAATTTATTTACTTGCGGGAAGTATCTATGAGCAGGACGAAGCATCCGGTGTTGCTTACAATACAAGCTTACTATTTTCGCCAGCGGGTGAAATAATCGCCCAGTATCGAAAAATTCATCTGTTTGATGTTCATCTCTCGGGCCAGATTATGGCCGATGAATCCCGCTGGATAAAATCAGGCAACGAAATCACAGTGGTAAATACTTCCCACGGCTGTTTGGGCCTCTCAATTTGCTACGATTTACGCTTTCCTGAATTGTATCGGCAGCTATCTGCTCAGGGCGCGGAGATTATTTTTGTTCCTGCTGCCTTCCGGGAAGTGACGGGCCGAGCGCACTGGGAGGTTTTATTGCGTGCACGAGCCATTGAAAACCAAGTCTATGTAATCGCCGCAAACCAATGTGGCGAACACCCCTCCCAGATCGCATCCCACGGCCATTCCATGATTGTCGATGCCTGGGGAAACGTTCTTGTCCAGGCCGACTCGAAAGCCAGTGTGATATTTGCAGAAATAAATCTTGAGGAACTGCGGACGGTGCGTGAGCAATTGCCGGCCTTGAAGCACCGACAAGAATTCGAATTTTGGCACGGAAAAGGTTAGTTTTCTGCTGTCTGTAGCAACCGCCTCGCACTGGCAGACAAGCTTGGTTGTGTTAAACCAATCATTGTCCTTTCCGAAAACTAGATCCGGACTGCAATGACAAAATAATGTTTTGCTCTAAGGTGAGAGAGACGCCCAAATTTTTTTCTGAAGAATAAAAATAAACAACTTTTTTCTCAGCCGTCGCTTGACATTTTCTTGCCTCACGGCAAAATGTGCTGCTAGTGAGAGTTTCACCTAATCAATGTCACCATTTAAACGGTTTTTAATACCCTGTCTTATGAAGACAATAGTCATCCAAGCGGCATTTGCATCGCCATAGATTGATCCGAAGTTACCTTTCGCAGGTACCGGATGTTTTTTGGGGACGCGTGTTTTTTGGGGGCAGGGACGTTGGTGGTTAGGTGGGGTTTCTCCCTCAGGAGTTTAGCACGCACCGCTTCGACAAGGCAGTCAATGGCGGATTGCGACAGACGGTTGGGGGGCGGCGACTGTAAGGATCGACAGTCGGCGGCTTATGTCGTGGCCTGGATGACCCCCCCCATCCTTTTTGCTTAGTTAGCCTTTTTCTTAATTGGCCTTTTTCTTAATTGGCTGGCACTCTGTTATGGCCACGAGCTTAATCGGGCTCGGTTCGAATCTTGGTCGACGCGAGGATCTGATTTCCTCGGCGATTGAGCGACTGGATGCCCAAGCGGGATTTTGTGTGACGAAATCGAGCGGTGCTTATGAAACGGCACCGATCGGCGGACCCTCGGATCAGGGCTTCTTTCTTAATTCGGCCGCAGTCGTGGAGACCGACCTGCCGGCAGAGGAGCTTCTGCAATTACTCCAGCAGGTGGAAGCCGATTTGGGACGTTGTCGCACCATCCACTGGGGCGCTCGTTCGATCGACCTCGATTTATTGATTTACGACGACCGAATCTGCAAGACCTCAGGGCTTATTCTCCCTCATCCGCGGATGAGCTTTCGTCGCTTTGTCTTGGAGCCTGCCTGTGAAATTGCCCCAGAAATGGTTCATCCTACATCGGGTTGGACGCTTGCAGGTCTGCTCCAACATATTTGTACCCACCGCAATTATGTTGCCGTGGCAGGCCCACCGACCGCGAACACCACGCAGTTTATCGAGACCATCAAAAAACAACTCCATCAGCAACACAACCTCAGTTCCCAGTTGATCTGTTCCCCTCAACGTTCTAAGCCAAGCGGTACCGACAAAAGAGATGCCGCTAGTCCTTACCACAAGATGGAGCTAGAATTTCTAAATCGCTCTCGAGATTTGCTCAGCGCGGAACACT
>JAUWIQ010000196.1 GCA_030605285.1 Planctomycetota bacterium | reverse complement strand
CGGCCTTTGTCGTTTTTTTGCGCAATTCAAAACTACGTTGAATCTAGGGCTTCAATTTCGTTGAATAAGGTGTCACCGCGATGGCAGAATCTCGCCTGGGACATCCCAACTTGGGACTAGGAGTAGGGCTCCGCACGGTCCACTTTCAACACATTCTCCAACATGAACCAGAGGTTGATTGGTTTGAGATCATCTCTGAAAATTTCATGGATTCCGGTGGACGACCCCGCTACACGTTGGAGCAGATCGCCGAACGTTATCCAATCGTCATGCATGGCGTTTCGCTTTCGATCGGAAGCACCGATCCACTCAACTTCAAGTACCTGGAAAAATTGAAACGGCTAGCTCGAGAAACATCCGCCCTCTGGATTTCCGACCACTTATGCTGGACCGGGGTGGCGAGTCGCAATACGCACGATTTGCTGCCGGTTCCGCTAAATGAAGCTACGCTTGCTCATGTCTGTGAACGGATTCGTATCGTTCAGGATTATTTGGAACGCCCCCTGATGCTGGAAAACCCCAGCAGCTACGTCACCTTTGCCGATTCCACCATGCCCGAATGGGAATTCCTAAATCAGATGGTGGCAGCCACGGATTGCGGACTTTTGTTGGATGTGAACAACGTCTACGTGTCGAGTGTGAATCACGATTTTGATCCCCACCAATACCTGGAACACGTCCCTTTCGACAGTGTTGTGCAATGCCATCTTGCCGGTCACACCAACTGCCGCACCCATCTGATCGACACCCATGATGGTGAAGTGATTGATCCGGTCTGGGAGCTCTATCGAAAAGCCCATCTGCGAACCGGGGGCGTCTCCACGCTTTTGGAGTGGGACGCAAACATTCCTCCGTTCGAAAAAGTCCATGCCGAGGTCCTGAAGGCAAAGCATTACATGGGGGACCATTTGCCAGATGCTATGCCACCAAGTCAGCCTACCTCAGTGGAACGAGAATCCGCGGTTCCCCACCCATTGCACTTTGTCGCGCCTGAGGTTCGTTGACTCCTGACTGACACGATTCACTAACGAAACGTATCTCCGCTGGAAGTACGGCCAAGTCCTATGGGAAAGCAAATTTTACCGCCCGCCAACCCACCTGCCGATACCTTTGATCTGCGGCGATTGCAGCAATGGATGCAATCGGTGATCTCGCATGCTGAAGGAATCAAAACGGGCATCGAATCCGAGCAGGCTCGTGAGCAAATTGATGTCTCTGCTGCCGAGGTGGAACAGGTCATTGAACGGTCTAACAATCTGACCAGCATCGAACGGCTTGGCATTTATGGAAATGCGTATTATGCCCGACTGACGGAGTGCCTTCGTGAGAGTTTCCCTGCCTTGGTCTATGCCCTCGGGGAGAAACTCTTTGATGACTTTTCCTTCGGCTATCTGCAACGGTATCCATCCGCAAGTTATTCCTTATGCCAACTTGGGGATAACTTTTCCAAGCATCTAGAGGAAACCCGTCCCGATGCCCACGAGCGCGTGGCAGGCGAAGTAAATTGGCCTGATTTCTTAATCGATCTAGCAACGCTTGAATGGAATATCGAGCAGGTTTTTGATGGCCCCGGCGCAGAGGGGCAGTCCCTACTCGAGACCGAACAACTCCTGGCGATTCCAGTCGATCGCTGGGCCCATGTCGTACTCGAGCCCGTCCCTTGTCTACGCATCCTCACCTTCCGGTTTCCGGTCAACGACTACTTCACTCAGTTTCGCAAAGAACAAAAACCGGAGATTCCCGCGCCGGGTGATCAGTTTGTCGCTCTGACTCGTCGCCAATATGTCGTGTGGCGACTGGAACTGGATCGAATGGAATACGAACTGCTGGGGCGAATCCTCCAAGGCGAAACCATTGGTCAATCGATCGAGGCGGTCGCCAAAACCGACGATCGAGATCTAGGACAACTGGCTGAGAGACTCAAGCAGGGGTTTCAAAAATGGACGGCCGCCGATTTTTTTCAGGCCGCCAGGATACCCTGATCCCAAGTCCTCTGAGATCACCACCGTCTCTGTATCACGCCTCTGCAAGCCGGCTGGTGGCAGGAAGAAAACGTATTAACTCGTCCGCCATTTCGCGGTAGTCCGTCGCACCATTCGATTCGGGTGCATAATTAAAAATGGACCGCCCGAAACTGGGGGCTTCGGCCAAACGAATATTGCGGCGGATACGCGATTGAAAAACACGCGCACTCGCCCAGGGAACTGGCTGGTCTCGCGACTGCTCGAAAAACTGTTCGACATCCCGACTCACTTCAGCTGCCAAGCGGGTTCCCGAATCGAACATGCAAAAGGCCACCCCCGTTAAACACAATCGCGAGTTGAGGCTTTGTGCAACAAGCTGAATTGTTTGCAGGAGTTTACTTAGGCCATGCAGCGCAAGGAAATGGGGTTGCATGGGTAAAATCACTTCTCCTACGGCCACCAAGGCATTGATTGTTAGGACACCCAAAGAAGGCGGACAGTCGATGATGACATAGTCGTATTGATCGGCAACTACGCCAAGCTTTTCTCGTAAAATCAAATCCCGTCCTGACACCCCGGCAAGCTCCATCTCCGTGGCGGCCAAGTCAATATGGCTCCCGGCACAGGAGAGGTTCTTGTCAATTTTGCGTGTCGCTTCAGCAAGGGTCGCTTTACCGCAGAGGACTTTATAGATTGACGGCTCTCCGGGAGTCAATTCGATACCCATGTGCAGCGTTGCATGGGCTTGTGGATCCATGTCAATCACGAGCACCCGCTGCCCACTCTCTGCCAATGCGGCTCCCACGTTGACCGTGGTCGTGGTTTTGCCCACACCACCCTTCTGATTGATGACCGCAATCGAGCGCATGAAGACCTCCTTGTCGGATAACTGCCGCTGCAAAAATCGGCTGCGGGATTGTAGAGAGCGCCGTCAAGCAGGCAAAGGCCATTTTCTGGGGGGCATGGAACCGGGAGGAGAAGATACCTATGGCCGTAAGTGACTCCTGGAAAGGAGTTTAGCCGGTTATGTGCGATTGAAAGCCTCATCGTTCCCTCAACCACGAGCGGGCACCGAGGCACGTTCAGCCCTCAAAACGGTCTTCCCAAGGCAAATTGAAAGTTTCGGCCACCGCCCGATTGGTGATACACCCAGCGCAGATATTCACCGCGCTTGCAATCGCCGGCAGCTTTTCAGCCGCCGCAGGCATACCCAAATTTGCCAGCCGTAAAACCCACGGCAAGGTCACATTGCAGAGCGCAAAGGTGCTGGTGCGGCCCACCGCTCCAGGCATATTCGTCACACAGTAGTGGAGGACTTGGTCAACAATGTAGGTTGGTTCGCTGTGACTGGTAGGCCGGCTTGTCTCAACACAACCTCCCTGATCAATGGCAATGTCGATCAGAACACTCCCCGACTTCATTAAACGAAGATGTTCTCTTTCAATCAGACAGGGTGCCTTGGCACCCGGTATCAACACGGCACCAATCACCAAGTCCGCTCGTTGCAATTGATCTCGAATCGTATGTCGGTCACTGAAAAGCACATTCACGTTTGCCGGCATAATATCATCCAGGTAGCGTAGACGATCCATATTGATATCCAATATATTCACATCGGCACCAAAACCTGCTGCAATTTTTGCCGCCCCTGCACCCACAACCCCACCACCCAAAATCGCAATATGGGCAGGGGCAACGCCCGGTACCCCACCCAACAGAATGCCCCGCCCCATCTGGGGCCGTTCCAGGTTTTTTGCTCCCTCTTGGACGCTCATGCGACCCGCCACTTCGCTCATCGGGGTAAGCAACGGCAGACTGCCTGTCTTGTCGGAGAGTGTTTCATAAGCAATCGCAGTACATCCGGAACCAAGGATTGCTTCCGTCAGTTCACGATCAGCGGCAAAATGAAAATAAGTGAAGACCAACTGGCCTTTACGCAGCCACGGCCACTCCTCGGGTAGCGGCTCTTTGACTTTGACGATCAAAGCCGCACGCTGATAGACCTCCGGTGCAGCGGCCACCATTTCGGCACCATGCCTGACATAATCGTTATCGGTCAGACCCGACCCGAGTCCCGCTCCGCTTTCTACCAAGACCTGATGGCCAGCCCGTGTGAGTTCTTCCACACCCACCGGGAGTAAGGCAACTCGATATTCGTCTTTTTTTACTTCGCAAGGTAGGCCAACAATCATGCATCTCTTCCATCTTTATCTAAAAGTACATCACGACCCGCCACCTCCTCCTTCGCCTCCATTTTGATTTCGTTGCGTTTGTCATCCCTGCCCCGTTGACGAAGATACAACTTGATAGGAACCTCACCACATTCCAAATTATCACGCATTGCTCTGAGCAAATAGCGGCGATAGGTTGCCGAAAAAGATTTGGGGTTTTTACAAAACATCACTACCGTCGGCGGCTGCGCACTCACCTGCGTAGCATAGTAAATCTTTGACTGGTGATGCCGGTCCAATGGCGGGGGATTGTATTCCAATGCACTTTGCACGATTTGGTTGAGCTTCGATGTGGTTACTCGTGACTGCGATTGCTTGAATAGCATTTGTGCATGATTTAAAAGCGCCTTTACGTTCTTGCCCGTGCGCCCGGTAATAAAAGCAATGGGTACGTAAGACATGGTGCGAAAAGTATCCTGAATATATTTCACCCATTTCTCTGTGGGCATCACTCCCGCGTTAAGATCCCATTTATTAACCACGAAAATACAAGGTTTGTAGTGCTCGGCAATATAGTCGCAGAGCTGCTTGTCTACTTTACTGATCCGCTGGCTGGGATCAAAAAACATTAGCACCACATCGGCCCGCCGGATGCTCCGCTGGGCTCGATGGATGCTGTAAAATTCGATGTCTGTCTTCACACTCTTGGCGCGCCGCAAACCGGGTGTATCAATTGCCGTGAAAGTTTTGCCGTCCATTTCAAACTGCACATCGACGCTGTCCCGCGTGGTGCCCGGAACTTCGCTCACAATCATCCGCTCTGCTCCCGCGAGCGTGTTGATAAAGGTGCTTTTTCCCACATT
>JAUWIQ010000152.1 GCA_030605285.1 Planctomycetota bacterium | reverse complement strand
GGGATTACCGGTTCCTTTGATGCATCCGACAATAATGCCTTCGGTAACAGTGCGTTGGAGGGCAACCAAACAGGGGATAGCAACACGGCTGTGGGTGAATCTGCCTTGAGGTTCAATCTGGGCGGCAATAACAATGTCGCGGTTGTTAAAAATTCATTGCTTACCAATACCGGCGGGAACCAGAATGTCGCCGTCGGGCAGCTATCCCTGTCCACGAATCTGACAGGAAATCAGAATACCTCGATTGGAGATAATTCCAATAATTTCACTGGGAGTTTCCAACCAAATCAAACGACTGCGCTCGGGGCCAATACAATTGCCAGTGCCAATACCGCAACAGCGCTTGGATTTGCTGCAAACGCCCTCCATACCGGCTCGACAGCGATCGGCCACGGGGCCACCACGACACGGGCAAACCAAGTGATGGTGGGCAGCGTGAGCAATACGTATACCATGCCCGGCATCACCTCGGCGGCCAGTAGTGCAGCACAATCGGGACCCACTCAATTTGTTACGACCGACGCCAATGGGAATCTGGCCAGCGACAACGGGGCAACAAGTATTATCATCAATAAAAATACGGCCGGTATCGCCGGTGCTTTTGCGCTCTCGGGCATACCGGAAGTGCTACCCAATGGCACAAATTATGCCGTAGCAGCCAACTGGGGGACCTTCGGCGGGGCCAACGCAGCCGCCCTGGGTGGCGTGGCGAGAGTCGATGGTGATTTGTTCTTCAACGCGGCAACGGTTCTCGGCTATGCACCGGGAGTCCGGGCAGGCCTTACCTACTGTTGGTAGTCCATCCACTGTGAGTAAATTATGAAGAAGCAAACGGGTCTTTTCCTGATTCCTCTGCTGCTGGCCTCTCTCATATCCACAGAGAGCGCGAGCGGACAAAATGCAAATCAGAGCTCGCTGCATCCGCTCTCTCTGGTCTTAATCAAAAGTACGTTGACCGCCGTCAATCACGGAAACATTACCGGAAACTATGCGGTCTTGCGGGAGCTCGGTTCGCCACAATTTCGTCAGCAGAACAAGGCGGCGGACCTCGCAGCAACCTTTGCAGTGCTCCGGCAACAACGATTGGATCTAAGTCCTGTTCTCGTAGCCGATCCGCAACTGACACGTCAGCCCGTACAGGATGCTGAGGGACGCCTGCACCTGGAAGGAATCTGCCCCCTAGCACAACTGGCAGTTCGCTTTCATCTGGTTTACCAGACAGTCCCTCAAGGCTGGTTGATTGATCAGATTTCAATTCAGATAGTATCGCAAAACGATCAGGCCATGGCACGTCAGTAAAATAACCGGCGTCCCGCGAAACCGACTTCTCCTCACCCCGGCCCTGTTCCTCAAACTTCCGGGAGTTGTCTGAGTCGATCACTTTCTCGCCTTTCTCTGGCGGTTTCCTCGGCGTCGGAACGGCATGGGGAAACTTGAAATCAGCGACTCCCCAGGAGTTCGGGGGTTCGAGTCCGCCATCCTCTGCGGTATACTTGGCTCGTGAGTTTGCTTTTCGCATTCAGCCTGTGGCGGTTGCTCATCCCTGCTGAGGGAGTGTTTAGGAACGGTTTGAAAACGCCACACTCTTCTACATCGCCGCTCCGCAACACATGCCCTAGCGTTCCGTACACCGCTTACGATGTCTTTAGCTACAACCTCTAACAAAACGAAACATCGTGTTTAACGAGATGTTTGATAATGAGGAGGTTCGCGAACCCTATAGGCAGGTTCTGCAATGGGTTGAGTCGATGCCCTCCGAACTTATGGCCTTGAGGCATTCGGAAGCAGAAGCCTTGTTTCGCCGTATCGGGATAACCTTTGTCACCTACGGAGATGAGGACGATGCCGAGCGACTGATCCCGTTTGACATGGTACCCCGCATCTTTACGGCCCGGGAATGGCGAAAAATTGAAACGGGCGTGCGGCAACGCGCGCGGGCCCTAAACGCGTTTCTGATGGATATTTACTCGGGTGGCGAAATTATCCTCGCTGAAAAAGTCCCTGCGGAATTAGTCTATAGAAATAATGCCTACGAACACCACGCGGTAGGAATCAAGCCAGCGCATGGTGTTTTCAGTCACATTGTGGGTGTCGATATCGTGAGAACCGCCGCCGACGAATTCTTCGTACCCGAGGATAACTGCCGCATTCCATCAGGTGTTTCTTATATGCTCGAAAATCGGGAAATTATGATGCGCATGTTTCCTGATCTGTTTCAATCTAACCGGGTTGCCCCCATCGACAATTACCCGGAGCTTCTACGTGGTACCTTGGCAAGTGTTGCCCCAGAAAAATGCGATCGCGACCCGGTCATTGCCGTACTGACTCCCGGCACACTGAACAGCGCCTATTACGAACATAGTTTTTTGGCAGACCTGATGGGCGTGGAACTGGTGGAAGGGCAAGATCTTTTTGTCGATGGCGACTTTGTCTATATGCGGACCATCCGAGGGCCGGAGCGGGTCGATGTGCTTTACAGGAGAATCGATGATGATTTCCTGGATCCTTTGTGCTTTCGGGCGGACTCCAATTTGGGAGTACCCGGGTTAATGAACGCATACCGCGCTGGCGGTGTCACGATTTGTTCTGCACCCGGCTCGGGAGTTGCCGATGACAAGGCAATTTACACGTACGTGCCCGAGATGATTCGTTTTTATCTTGGTGAAGAGCCCATTTTAAATAACGTCCATACTTGGCGTTGCAGCGAACCGGACGCTTTGGCCTATGTTCTCGACAAGATCGAAGAATTGGTCGTAAAGCGCGTGCATGGCTCGGGAGGTTACGGCATGCTGGTAGGTCCTACATCCACGAAAAAACAAATTGCGGCGTTTGCAAAACAACTGCGGGCTACGCCTGCAGAATTCATCGCCCAACCGACCCTGGCGCTTTCGACATCACCTACCTATGCCATGAAGAAACTGGAGCCGCGCCATGTCGATCTGAGGCCTTTTTGTCTGGTGGGCCAAACCACACATTTATGTCCCGGTGGATTGACTCGAGTCGCGCTGAAGAAAGGTTCGCTGGTGGTCAATTCATCGCAAGGTGGTGGCGTCAAAGACACCTGGGTACTGGTCGATTAAATGGGAATGCTCAGCCGCACTGCTGGAAGTCTTTATTGGATTAGCCGATACATGGAGCGGGCTGAGTTAACCTCGCGACTGCTTGAAGTAGGCTATCGGATTGCGCTGATGCCGAATACGACCACAGGTTACCAGAGCGAATGGTCCTCCATTTTATCGGCTGCCGGGGAAGAAGCTGGATATACAAGTAAATATGGAAAGCCGCAGCAGAAAGATATTGAGCAATATCTTTTTCACGATCTCGACAACCCATTCTCTGTGGCGGCCTGTATTCACCGTGCCCGCGACAATGGACGTGCGGTACGCACTGCGTTAACCACCCAGGTATGGGATGTGATCAATTCAGGATATCAGGAAGTGCAGTCTTTGGCCCGAAAGAAATACAAACCCTCAAACCTACCGATGCTCTGTGATTGGACCACATGCCAGGCGAATCTGTTACGGGGAGCAATCGAAAGTACCCAACTGGAGGATGAGGGCTACGATTTCCTGAATCTCGGTTATTTCCTCGAACGTGCGGGCAACACCGCCCGTCTGCTGGATGTGAAGTACTATGTCCTTTTGCCAACCGTATCTTCTGTGGGTGGTGATGTCGATCACTATCAGTGGACTACGCTACTGCGAGCGATGTCTGCCTACCGGGCTTTCCGTTGGGCCTATGGTGGCACGCAAACGCCTAACAAGGTGGCGCATTTTCTCATCCTCAATGAATCCTGTCCAAGGTCTCTCCTTCATTGTCTGATCAAGGCAGATCATCACTTGAATCGCCTATCAAGTTTCTTGGGGAAGGAAACACCGGCCCAAAATAAGGTGGCCGAATTACGAGAGGGCCTTGTCTGTCGCGACATTGATAATATTTTCGAAGAAGGTCTTCATGAGTTTTTAACTCAATTCATTTTCGATATCTCCTCGGCAAGTAATGCAATGACCGAATCTTTTTTCCAGGGCGGATTATGATGCAACTCGCAGTATCTCATCTCACCCGCTACAGCTACGCAGAGCCGATACGGCAAATCATCCAGAGCATACGCCTGACGCCTTCAGAACATGAAGGACAGCGTGTTCTGGGGTGGAATATTGAGGCAACCGGAGCCACATTCGGGACTGCCGTCAAAAATGGTTCGGGGGATTGGGTACAAACCCTCTGCATCCGATCTGAGTGTACAAACTTTGAGATTAAAGTGAATGGAACGGTTGAGACCATCGACACAAACGGAGTTTTGAAAGGACATCGGGAACGAATCAATCCGATTGCGTATCTGCAGAATACTGCGGCTACGCAAGTAGATGAAAACATAGAACAACTTGCCCAACAGGCTGGAAAGGGTGTTTCCGAAGACGATGGTTTGGAACGAGCGCACCGACTCTCAAATCTCGTTACCGATGCCCTTAAGTATGAGCAGCAAAGCACAAACGTGATGACAACGGCTGCGGAATCTCTGAAAAGTGGTCGGGGCGTCTGCCAGGACTACGCCCATATTTTGATTGCGGCGGCTTCGGTTCTCAACTTACCAGCCCGTTATGTGAGTGGTTATCTTCTTGCCAGTGATGACTTGTCACCAGAAGAGGCCAGCCATGCCTGGGCAGAACTGTTTATCCATGGACTCGGCTGGGTTGGGTTCGATCCGTCCGGTCGCTGTTGTCCGGATGCAAGATACATTCGTCTAGCTTCGGGTCGGGATGCACATGAAGCAGCGCCAATTCGAGGCGTCACCCGCGGGATCGGTGAGGAAGCCCTCGACGTAACTGTCGCTGTGACGTCCATGCAGCAATAGTCGTACCCATGGGCCGCTGCAAAGATTGACGATTTCGCGACCACAACAGACAATGAAGGTGGCCTACTGTTGTAAGACCGCCCGTCAATTCATCTTGTCTTGATGCACTCTGAGGATGGAACGGAACTTTGATGTCCACGCTGCTTTGTAACGCGATCACTGCCTGGACATTATCTGGGCGATTGCGGTGTCGGATCCGAGGCTGGCTTGTTGTACTTTTATGCTTGGGGGGAAGCGCTCTTCCCAGCAAGGCTCTCCGGGCAGCAGAAGCGGTCGAGCGGCCCAACATCCTCTGGATCACCTCGGAAGACAACAACATCCAGTGGGTCGGTTGCTACGGCAACGCTAACGGAGACACACCTCAGCTTGACGCCCTCGCCCGAGAGGGTTTTCGCTACACCCATTGCTTTGCGACGACACCTGTCTGTGCGCCCCAGCGGAGTACCTGGATCACGGGAATCCACGCTGTCTCCATGGGAACCCACCCGATGCGGAGTCGGCACCCGATCCCACACGAGCAAATTCCGTACTATCCCGACATGCTCCGCAAGGCAGGCTATGCTTGCTTCAACCACAATAAAACCGATTACAACATTGCAGGACGGCCCGATGCGGATTGCTGGGACGAGACCCCGCTCACCGAGAATGGAGACGTCGATTTCGAAAAGATAAAACAAAAACAACCGTTTTTTGCAGTGATCAATCTCAGCGAATCGCATGAAAGCCGCGCCCATGGATCGGTCGAAAATACGCAGCACGACCCCGACCGGGTCCGCTTGGCTCCGTACCACCCCGATCTGCCCGAGATTCGTAAAAACTATGCCAAGTACCAGGATG
>JAUWIQ010000297.1 GCA_030605285.1 Planctomycetota bacterium | reverse complement strand
ATCTACTTCTAGCAGATCATCTGCGACACCCTCGGCGCCAACCTCAACGCGCGCCTGATTAGAAAGTTGCACAAAAGTCTTTTCAACTTCGTCCATCTGTGCCCTGTCGTACGAGACATACATGCCGCGTGCCGCATGGCGGATAATGCGGGCGCGACCGATACCGTAGGCGCTCAGGATGCCGGAATCCGGGTGGATGAGGATTTGTTCAATATGTAATTCGCGGGCAACACCGCAGGCATGTTGTGCGGCGGCACCGCCAAATGCAACCAGCACGTAATGCCGAGGATCAGCCCCTTGGGCAATAGAAATTTCGCGGATCGCTGCGGCCATCTTGGCGTTGGCAATCTTGATGAATCCTTCGCAGAGTTGCAGCCGCTGATAATGTTTACCGCTCGTTTTCCGGATCTCTTCCGCCAGTTGATCGGCACGATCTGCAGCTGCCGCGACATCGAGGGGAAACGGAAACCGGGTCGGAATAATTTTTCCCAGCAGGAGGTTTGAATCAGTCACGGTCAGGGGTCCTCCGTGTCCGTAACAGGCGGGCCCCGGGTCTGCGCCCGCACTCTGAGGTCCTACCACCGGTTTGATCCCGTCGAACCAACAGACCGATCCCCCACCGGCCGCCACGGTATGGATCGACATCATAGGAGCCACGATTCGCACGCCCGCTTTTTCCGTCTCATATTCCAGTGGGAATGTGCCATCGTATCGGGATGTGTCGGTACTGGTTCCCCCCATGTCAAAGCCGATGGCACGGTCGAATCCGCAAGCTACTGCGACCTCAGCAAAGCCGACCACTCCACCCGCCGGGCCGGACAGGATGCTGTCTTTTCCACGATAGGCCTTGCTCTCTACGAGTCCGCCCGCCGAGGTCAAAAGTCTTAATCGACTCGTGTCGCTAAGTTTTTCTTGCAAGCGATCTATATATTGCTGAAGCACGGGATTTAGATAAGCATCTACGACCGTGGTATCACCGCGGGCGACAATATTCATCAGGGGCGCTACGTCACTGGAAACACTAATATTTTGAAATCCGGCCTCGCGGGCCCATTGGAAAAGTAGTTGTTCGTGTTGCGGATAGCGGTAGGCATGGAGCAGACAGATTGCGATCGCCTCAATCCCTTGACGACGAATAGATTCGAATTGTTCACGAACCGTGTCTGCATCTGGAATTTGTAGAATCTGGCCTTCTGCAGTGATGCGTTCATCGATTTCGATCACGGCTTCGTAGAGGGGCGCCTGCTTGCAAATTGTCAGATCAAACAGATGGGGACGATCCTGGTACCCGACTAACAGGACATCGGCAAACCCTTGCGTTATGACCAACGCCGTCTTCGCGCCAGTTCGTGTAAGCAGTGCATTGGTGCCGCGTGTCGTTCCCAGCCGGATATCCGATGGCGGCAGCGGCTCCTGGAGGGTTCGCCCGGTCAGGTAACGAATTGCCGAAACAGGTGCCTCTTCTTCGGCCAGCAGTTCATAGCGCACACCCGGCTTGGGCTGGAATGGCAGCGGGGAGTCGAGATACAATTCCCCACGGATCGGATCGAAGCGTTGTATTTTTCTCTCGGTAAAAGGTCCACTTACTTTCTCTTGAATCCGGATCCGATAACCTACCCAGAACTCGGCAGGGTCGGCGCAGCGGGCAGGATCAAAAATACGTCGCGGGTCCGAGTCGCTGCCGATCCTTCCCGGGGTGATGCCTGAGCTTAGCAATTTGTGTCTGAGCAAGTGGCCTTCCGGGGTGTGAGCAAAACAATCGGTGAATGTGCCACCGACATCAATCCAGAATTCCCAGCGATAATGGTCTTGCATGCTCGCTTGCTTTTAAGAGATCGGCACGAAGGGGTGGACGGTGAGTTGTCTGTGACCGAACCGGGAATATGAATACCCGTGCGCACGAAAATCCAAGCTGTGAAAATGAGTCGGGCTTTGCCTCATTCTTGTGGCAAACTTCACGGTAACTCCTCTGGCGGTGTGCAGATGCCGTCTGCGGGTAACCACTCGGCAAGTGGGCATTCTTCGCAACGAGGCGTCTTGCCACAATAGAGGTGGCCAACTCGGACCAGCAGTGCGTGGAACTCATTGTACAACTGGGAATCGGGTTCCAAATGGGCCTGGAAATGTGCCTGCACCGTGGCGTAATCGGCTTCATAGTCGATCCATCCATGACGTTTGAGCACCCGATTGGTGTAGGTGTCGACAACAAAGATAGGTCGATTCGCAGCATAGAGCAGGATCGAGTCGGCAGTCTCGGGTCCGATACCATTAATTTCTAAGAGTTGCTCGCGGAGCGTTTCTGTATCGAGTTCAAACAGGGTGCTCAGAGACCCGTTGTAATGTTCGAAGAGGTAGCGGAGCAAATTGTGGAGCCGCCTCGTCTTCATGCGAAAGTAACCGGCGGGTCGGATCAATTCCTCGAGTTCTTCGGGGCGCAGATAGTAGAGCGCTTCCGCTGAGAGCAGATCAGCCTGACGGAGGTTCTCAATGGCCTTTTCGACGTTTTTCCAGGCGGTATTCTGAACAAGCACTGCACCGAGGACAACTTCAAAGGCTGATTCTGCGGGCCACCAGTTTTGAGGGCCGAATGATTCGTGCAACCGTTGATAAACCTCATCGAGTGTAGCGGTCATTCTAAAAATTCCGTGATGTGTTCGTAGGGATTGAGCTGGAAAAAGAAGTCGCACAGAGTCCCGCCACCCATTGCCTTAGGGTAGTAGTAACTGCAACACATATTAGGAGTTTAACTTAGGCATCCCCGGTGTTCGAGATCTTAAAGCAGGCGTTCCTTGGGAGTCGAAGATAGAACTAGTCTTTCAAAAGATTCTCTGGGTATTTGAATTAGTTCCGCGAGACAACCATTTTAAGTTTTCCTGCAATGATCGACCGTTTGCAAGCCGAAACCAGAGCAATCACCACGGCATCCAGCAATTACTGGAACCAGTCGCGACGTCCCTTGGCAAGCCTATTTTTTGTGTTGCCGCTGTTGCTCTGCTATGAAGTGGGTACCTTGTGGCTCGGTTCGGCAGCGGTTCGCAACGGTGCCGATATCTGGTTGCAGGAGTTTCTTGCAACTGCGGGAATCAATGGTTTTTTGTTGCTGCCCTTGCTTACGGTCGCAATCTTATTGGCATGGCATCATACTACCAGACAACCCTGGCGGATCTCAGCAAACGTCATTTACACAATGGCGGCCGAATCGGCTCTCCTCGCAGTTGTGCTTCTGGCGATTGCCCATGTCCAGACAAATGTTCTCTCGATTGCCGGCATCAAGACGTCCTGCGAACTGTCCGTGGACCAGTTGTCGCAGGATGTGTTTGGACAAATGGTCCGCTACTTCGGCGCCGGGGTCTATGAGGAATTGCTGTTCCGATTGATCTTGTTGCCGCTCGCGATCGTCCTGGTTGGTTTGGCATTTGCCTCTCGAAAAATTAAAATTACCGCCGCCTTAATTCTGACCAGCCTGATCTTTTCTGCGGCACATTACGTAGGTGCTCAAGGCGATGTATTTGAATTTTCCAGTTTTTCTTTTCGTTTTTTAGCAGGCGGGTTTTTTGCTATCCTGTTTATCTGTCGTGGATTTGGCATTGCGGCGGGTACGCATGCCCTTTACGATCTGCTGGTCGGCTTTCCAGCATCCTAGCTAAGACGTGTGCGTTTGCGTTCGTTTGTGAAGGGGAAATTTTCCTCCCAGTTTCCGGCAATGCTCTTTGTCGGCATCCCCCGTAAGATTATAATAATTGCTTCTTTAGGTATCGTCTTGTTTGTTGCTCGCCGAGATTTCAGGTATTCATTT
>JAUWIQ010000053.1 GCA_030605285.1 Planctomycetota bacterium | reverse complement strand
TACCTCCCAACGTAGTCAACAAAATCGCCGCGGGCGAAGTGGTAGAACGACCCGCCAGTGTCGTCAAGGAACTCATAGAAAATGCGATGGATGCCGGGGCTGGACGGATCGATGTCACGATGGTCGAGGGAGGCACCCAGCGAATTCGCGTCACCGACAACGGACGCGGTATTCCGTCCGATCAACTCGCGCTCGCGATCGCCAGCCATGCCACCAGTAAAATACGCAACGACTCCGATTTATTCCATGTTCAAACGCTTGGATTTCGCGGCGAGGCACTTGCATCCATCGCATCGATTAGCCGTCTGCTGCTACGCAGCCGACCCCCCCCGGGTCATGCCGGAGCGGAACTAGAAGTCACCGGGGGGCAGAACGGTAAGGTTGTGCCTTGTAGCGGCGCAGCGGGCACGACGGTCGATGTGCGAGATCTTTTTTTCAATACACCGGTCCGACGCAAATTCTTGCGGACCCCGCGGACAGAATTGGGACATTGCAGCGAGGTATTTACCCGACTCGCGCTGACACGGCCGGAAATCCACTTTTCGCTGACTCACAATGATCGACTGCTACACGACTTGCCACCTGTCGCCAGTTGGCTGGAAAGAATCGCTGTTTTTTTTGGCCAGGAACTAAGCGATGCGCTGATCGCGATTGACAACTCCGAAGGCGATGTCCACCTCCAAGGCTACGTCGCCCACCCGCACCATAACCGCAGCCACCAGCGGATGCAGTACCTGCTCCTCAATGGCCGCTTTATTCGCGACCGTTCGCTGCAACATGCCCTGGGCCAAGCCTATCGCGGCCTGTTGCTTAAGGGGCGTTATCCAATCTGCTTTCTTCGCCTCGACCTGCCTGCTGAGCAGATCGATGTAAACGTACATCCCACCAAGCTGGAAGTTCGTTTCCAAGATGGTGGTGGGCTCTATCGCCAACTTCTCGCCACGCTGCGGACTCAGTTTCTCAGCACCGAGATGATCTCCCCACTGGAACCTGCAGCCCCTCAACAAGTCGGCACAGGATCCCCAAGCAGGCGGACCCTGGGTAGTGGGCCTGTGGAACAACGTGGTGGCCCGGAGTGGGTCGCCAGGGGTTCGCTGGCCCCGGCCTCGCCAAGTCCGCTGGGACCTCCAGCCCAGGGGGCCGCTCCCCGCCAAACAACACCCACCGCGCTTGCGACGGGCGAGCTTTCACCGCCCGCCGCAGATCACGAGGCGCAACGGACCGCCACGATTCCTGCCATCCAGGCGATGAACCGTTACTTGGTGGCCGAGTGCGACGGGGCAATTATCGTGATGGATCAGCACGCACTGCACGAAAGCATCCTTTATGAAAAGATCCGCACCAAGGCCCTCGCTAGCAAAATAGATACTCAACCTTTACTAGTCCCCGAACCGGTCGATCTCTCGGCAAGCGAGGCGGCTGCCGTTCTTGAGGCAAAGGAACTTCTCTCGCAACTGGGCATTGGAGTCGAACCGTTCGGAGGCGAAACCGTGCTGCTGACAAGTACTCCGGCAATGCTTTCTCAATGCAACCGGTCGGATCTGATGCGGACCCTTGCGGAACAATTAATTTCCGCGGTGAAAGCACCGGACCAGCGTGACCTGCTGGATGAACTCCTGCACATGATCGCCTGCAAAGCGGCTGTCAAAGCGGGGGATCTGCTCGCACCAGAAGAAATCCAGGCATTGTTACAGCAACGTGTTGCCACTGAGAGCTCTCACCATTGCCCCCATGGCCGTCCGACAACACTGGTATTCACCAGAGAGGAATTGGATCGGCAGTTTCTCAGAACATAAAAAATTCGCCGCGACGCGCATGCAGACGATCCCATAAGCCCTCGCCCAAGAAAATAAAAAACAAAGATGATTTGTGTATCCATTGGGCGCAGTCGCCATCGACATATGATTGCAGAACACGAGCACCTTATTACTCAAGGTGCCGAACTGGTGGAACTGCGACTGGATTACATTAAAGGCGACATCCACCTCCAGGAGTTGCTCGGCAAACGACCCGGACCGGTGATTGCTACTTGTCGCCGAGAGCAAGATGGGGGCAAATATTCCGGAAATGAAGAGACCCGTCAATCGATTCTGCGGATGGCCATTGCGGAAGGTGTCGACTATGTGGATATCGAAGAGGATGTTGCCCCCTCGATTTCCCGATTCGGTAAGACAAAGAGAATTATCAGCCTGCATGATTTTCGCAAAACGCCGGATGACTTGGTTGCAATCCACAAGCGGATGTCCCAACTTGACGCGGATATCGTCAAAATTGCCACGATGGCCAATTCTCCGACAGACAACTTGCGAATGCTTGAGCTAATCCAGGCGACCAAGACTCCCACCGTCGGCATCTGCATGGGGGATCTGGGAGCCCCTTCCCGGTTGCTGGCTGGTCGCTTCGGAGCCCCCTTCAGCTACGCGACATTTCACGCGGAACGAGCCTTAGCACCTGGACAGATTAGTTTTGAGGAGATGCAAAACATCTATCGGTACAGCAACATCAACTCAGAGACCGCAGTGTACGCGGTCATTGCCGATCCAGTCGTCCACAGCCAGAGTCCCTTAGTCCACAATGCCGCGTTGCAGGAGTTGGGAATCAATGCGGTCTATATTCCCATTCGAGTCCCGCAAGAACATCTAGAACGATTTCTTATCGATGCGCCAAAAATGGGGATCCGTGGCATCAGCATCACGATCCCTCACAAGGAAGCTGTGGCACAACTGCTGACAAAAGTGGATCGCGTAATCGCCGATATCGGCGCGGCAAACACGTTGATTTATTCGGATCTCGGCATGGTAGGATACAACACCGATAGTCGCGCAGCGATTGATAGCCTGGAAACGCGCCTGCCCGATCGTGAGGACTATCTTGCTTCCAAGACAGCCCTGGTCCTTGGGGCCGGGGGGGCGGCAAAAGCAGTCGCCTATTCGCTGATTCGAAGAAAAGCAACGGTTGTAGTGACAAGTCGTACACAACAACGCGCGATCCAGCTAGCCGAACAACTTGGCTGCCGGACAGTCCCGTGGAGGTCACGTCATGGAATTGATTGCTCGGTTCTAGTCAACTGCACACCGGTCGGCATGCATCCAAGCATGAATGAAACACCTTTCGATCGCCATTACCTTAAACCCTCGATGACGGTGTTCGATACGGTCTACAATCCAGAAAATACCTTGTTGATTAAGGAGGCACGTAGACAAGGCTGTGTGACCGTCACCGGGACGGAGATGTTCGTACGACAGGCGGCGCTGCAATTCCACCTTTTCACAGACCAGCAGGCACCCGAAACCTTGATGCGAGAGACTTTGAGAAGGTCGGTGGGCGCGGTCAATATTTAAACAGCGACCAACGACTAGGCAACTCGATTTCCAGCACCGAATGCCCCATTCTTCCACGACGACCAAAGCAGCCTGTTCTTATGCAGAGCCTAACAAAACCTTCGAGTCGATTACTGTTGATCGGGTATCGCGGCACGGGAAAAACAGCGGTGGCACGCCGAATTGCGGAACAACTTGGTGAAGACTGGATCGATACCGATGCGGAAATCGAACACGCTTCTGGACGAACTATCGTAAACATTTTTTCCAAATCGGGCGAAGAGGAATTCCGTAACCTGGAAACTGAAGTCTTACGGAGGGCGAAGGAAGGCTCCTACCGCCTCCTGGCACTCGGCGGCGGCATCGTACTTCGTAAAGAGAATCGCCAAATGCTGAGAGAGATGGGTACCACCATTTTGCTCCAGGCAACTCCAGAAACAATCTTTGCACGGTTAACTGAAGACCCCACAACCGACACGCAACGCCCCAATTTGACGGCCCGCGGTGGCTTGGAGGAAATTGTCGAGTTGCTCGAGGCCCGCCGCGAACTGTACGAACAATGTGCAAATATGATCGTAGATACGGACTTAAAGAGTCTTGACCAGGTCGCTGATGAGGTGCTCACCCGATCTCATTTTGGCCCCCGGGAAGAAATCTGATCTGCTACGCTAAAAATAGGGCACGCTTGTTATAAGCCCGGGGAAGTCTTTTCACAACTTAGAGTCACTATGGTACTTTCCGCGATACCCTTGGAGTTCGCCCTGCTCCTTTGTTTTCTGCTGGGCAGCTTGACTGCCAGTTTTTTGAATTTGGCAATCTACCGACTGGCGTGGAACAGCCGCGCCACGAGCCCCTGGTCCAAACCGCCACAAGAACTACCGCCGCGGACACTCGTAGATCGAATTCCGATCTTGGGCTGGCTACGACTGCGCCGCGAATCGCACCACTGGGGCAAGGCATTTTGGGTCCGACCTCTGTTGATCGAATTGTTCTTCGGCCTTGGGATGGCCATGTTGGATTGGTATGAGGTCGACGCCGACGGACTTTTTGGGAGTCGGGTTCTCCAGGACACGATCCCAGTGAGCCCCTGGTGGACGCCCCTGAGCAAACGCCTGGCGTTTGGTCTCTTTTGTGGCCACTATCTGCTTTTCTCCCTGATGCTGGTCGCCACGTTCATCGATATTGATGAAAAAACAATTCCGGACACAATCACGCTACCGGGAACATTGATGGGTCTGCTACTCGTCACGCTCAATCCCTGGATGCTCCCCCCTGAGACAAACTGCCAGCTGGCCGTCGGCAAGGAGGCATACACCGACTTCATGCACGTGGTAGCCCCGCTTCCCTGGTCGGACATTTTTTCTACCAAACCAACCTGGGGAGCCCTTGCCTTGGGACTCGGATTTTTCTGGATCTGGTGCTTTGCACTGTTGCCGCGGTGTTGGTATACCCGTTACG
The DNA here is from genome assembly GCA_030605285.1 of Planctomycetota bacterium. The sequence continues at coordinate 4,115 of JAUWIQ010000053.1, read as the reverse complement.
GCAGCAGACGCGCGGCCCGCTATTTTGTTGCCAAACTCTTCCGCACCCGTTTTTCGGCACTGATTCTGGCTGTGGCCGCCTTCGGTGCGCTCGGCATCCTTGCCGTCTGGTACTATGGCGGCTTCCATTGGGCGGGATTGCTCAGCTCTCTGTTCGGCGTCGCGTTTGGAACTGGGATCCTCTGGAGCGTTCGTTTGATCGGAGGTGCGGCGTTAAGAAAGGAGGCTATGGGTTTTGGTGATGTAACGTTGATGGCAATGATCGGGAGTTTCATCGGCTGGCAGGCGACTCTCATTGTGTTCTTTCTCGCCCCCTTTGCAGGACTCGTAGTCGGTCTGCTGCAATGGATCTTGAAACGCGACAACGTGGTTCCGTATGGGCCATTTTTGTGTTTCGCAACCGCGGTGTTACTCATCTTCTGGCCCTCCTTCTGGGGTTATCTGGGACCATTTTTCCTAGCCCTCGGCGGATCGCTCCCACTCGTTCTGCTAGCCTGTCTGGCGATGATGGCGGTCCTCTTAGTGTTATTGCAACGGGTCAAGGCAGTCCTGTTCAAGCTCCCTTAAGACCCCAAAAAATGGCCTTGTGGCTGGCCCCAGGCGCTGCTATCGTCCTGCCGCTGGCACGACCTTGGGTAACCGGGCCGATTGTGATTCGCAATCCGTTTTTGAAGTGGCAAGGACAAATCCGATGAAGAAACTTCTCGGTTCCACCCGATCTCCTGCTTGCCTCTTTTTCGGTCTTGCCCTCCTGCTGGCTCCAGCAACAGGCTGTTCTTTGCTCGCCACCGGGATTTGGATCATCAATCCCAACGACATACCCGCCAGCTACGAGGGGCTTAAGAAACGACGGGTGGCTGTGGTTTGCGAGCCCAATACAGCCCTGGCAATACAGTACTACGGTGTGGATCGGGAAATCGCACAAGCGGTCAACAGGAAACTTCGTGAGCATGTGGATGAAATCGAGTGTGTCTCACAAAATGAAATCATTGACTGGATTGACGAGAACCAGTTGATTTCGCTCAGTGAATTTGGAAAGGCAATGAACGCCGATGCGGTCGTCGCCATCGACATGAGCGATTTCAAACTCTACCAAGGAAGAAATATGTTCCAGGGTACTGCGGTTGTTGACGTGAAAGTTTATCATGTGAAAGAAGACTATGTGGAACACACACTCGATACGATCGACACCCTCTATCCACCTGAAAATGGCATCCCCTTCGACTTAGCCCACCAGAAGAACGGGGAAAAACGTTTCCAACACAAGTTCGTCAACGTGGTTGCAGATCAGATCAGCCGCAACTTCTATCCGCACGACTCGCGGGAGACCTTGAAGCTGGATCGTTTCTATAAGGAATAAGAAGACGTCGCCGACATGCGACGCTGGGGGGTAGCTCACAGCTGCGGTGGAGGCCGCTTCTGTTTCGGCCGTTCGATCACCCGCTGAACATCGTCCTGTCGTTGCCTGGGCGGATTGTTGTTGGCTGGGGCGCGAGGCTTGGGCGGGGGATTTACATTGGAAAACGATTCGTTCCATTCCCAGCCGAGCGGGACATTCAGTTCCTGTTGCGCAATCAAGGCCCAAGGTGTCCCCGGATGATCCTCTTTCACTCGGTTGAGATAATTTGTCGCTTTCTGCGCCTCCTTTTCCATCATGCTTCCCGAGAGAATATTTTCACTCGGTCGGATCTTCCAAGTATCATTTTTGGGATTCTGAAACTTCATGCCCCGCCGAGCTCGGGCGAGCATGAGATTGTACCCCTGGGCACGGACTTTCGCAGCCAGCGTGCGGCCCATGGCCAAATCGTACCCCGCCCGCCACCGTGGCCGGCGAATCTTCTCGCGATCCTTCTCCCCGCGCTGCAGTTCGTTCACCATCTTGATCAGCGTCCCGGCAAGGATTTTTGCCGATTGCTGCTGCGCCGCACTCAATAAACCCACTAGAGCTGCCTCGCTCCGCCGCGGGAAACGAAGCCGGGGCTTTTCCAGCGGCCGCGCCTGAGAAAAGGTGGCAGCCCGCACCAGTGCCATCTTGGCCTTGTTTTTTTGCAGAATCCGTTTGTATGCATCGACCGATACGTAGTCGGGGCGATACCGCCGCATCACCTCGGGGTCGAAGAAATACTTGATGTAACCTGATAAATGAGAGGTCTCCGCCCTCCGCACCGGTCGGCCAAGATCCCGTTCGGGGTGTACACAGAAATATTTACCACTCGTTTCCACCGCCAGTCGAGTCAGTGCAAAGGGGCCAAACCCCGAATCGAGCGGCTCTTCTCGCGGGTATTTTCCGGGCAGGGCCAGCTTCAGCCGTTCGGGAAAAAAAGATTCTGGGCCATGCGTTAAGGGGGCCCATTGCGGGGTTTGATCGAATTGCGGGTCGGGATCAATCCACTTGACCTCCACCACCTTGCGGCCAAAAGGAGAGGGACCGCCAACGACATAGACTCGTATCAAATGCTTACGACATATCTCAACCGCACGATCCAGCATCTGCTCGCTATCATCCCCCGCCTCATCCGTGAAGAGGACGAACATTACATTCCGGCGATCGGGGCCCAACGCATATTTTTCATACTCCTCTGCCGCCTCATAGACTGCCTGAAAGATGATCTCCTCTCCCCCTGAGTTCTCAATAGCACCGATTGCCTTCTGGAGTTTGCTGATCTGATCGGTCGGTTGGGGCGTGCAGATGCTCACTTCGCTACCAAAAGCCACGACGGCAGAAAGCAGCGGCTTATCGTGATGCTTAAGAAACCGCGAATCGCCCACCGACTCAATATGATTTAACTGCTCATAAATTCGTCCCAATCGTTTTTGGATCTCCTTGCGCTGCGCTCCAAGGCTACCCGACTGATCAAACAACCAGACCACGAGGGTTTTGCGTTCCTCGAGCGAATCGATGATCTCCTGGGTAATGCGGGCGATTGCGCCGGCCGCTCCCGTGGCGCCGACACCCGCCGCTCCCTGGATAATCATATTGGGATTGGCTTCAACCGCCATACTCACATCCACAATACTATCGAATGAAATCTCGCTGAGGGGCACATCCGTAGGTTCAATCATTTCCTGCTCGGCTGTCAGTTCCGTAATCTCTTGTTCGATTTCGGCAACCGCATCGGCCATGTCGATTTCATCGAGACTGTTGGCTCCAATTTCCGCCTTGTCCAGTTCTGAAAAGAAAAACTCCCGCGGAACCTCTTCTTCAGCATCTGGCTCGATCAGGGTGGAGACCAACTCCAAAGGGGCTTCCTCCTCCCGAAATTCGCGCAAGAAGACCATCAGCAGGGCCAAGAGGCACACATGGACCAGCAAACTGAGAAACCAAGCCGGTACGTCCCCATCAAAGGGAGTATCCTCCTCGCCGGTCAGAATCTGCCACCGCCTTCGCAGGCGCTCTCGTAGCCTCCTCCCATCACTCCCAAGTACTCAATTCCCCTCAGCCCAACGACAAAGACCATCCTGCAAGGACCTCTCTGCAGCAGACTCATTGTTAGCCCTCGGGACATTTTCTGCAAGAACTTTTTCGCCGACGAGACAACCAGAATTTTCCTGGGGACTATCCCGTAGTGCTTACAACCCCGCGATTGCCCCCGGGTGTCGAGCCGGCAACGAGATTTATATTTCCTGACGGGGAATCCAAGCCCTCAGGAGTCCTCCACGTTGACCTTGATAGGACACGCATCTAGAATAATAAACGGGGGTTGTGGCACGGGCACAGGCCCTGATCCCTTTAGTTATTGCGCCTCCAATACCCGGATGACCATGTCTCAAAACCGCCTCGCCAGCCGTCACGGCCTGACCTGCCGGGTTCTGTATCTGACTGTCGCCCTGCTGGCTACATGGGTGCTGCTACCTGCCTCGCTCGACGCGGCCGATTCGAAAAGTAGCAAAGAAAGTGGGCCACCCGAACCTGTCGACATCGAGCGAACGACCCCCGATGGCGTTCTCCTCGCAATGCGTTACTTTCCAGGTAGCGAAGGGGAGAATTCCATCCCGATCGTTATTATCCACGACTGGGAGGAGGAGGGGGCTAATTATGAAGAGGTTGCACTCTATCTGCAATCCAAGGGATACGCCGTCGTCGTTCCGGACTTGCGCGGCCATGGAGATTCAAAC
>JAUWIQ010000132.1 GCA_030605285.1 Planctomycetota bacterium | reverse complement strand
TATTCCAATCTGAGCACCCGTCAGGCTTACTGCCTGCGATCCGAGCGAATCGATCGCCATCGCCATCAGGGCCACACTCACCTGCTCCCCGGTAGAGAGCAGCATATCCATCTCCCGTGCCGGGGGACTCAAATTGATCTCTCTGGCCAGCTCAACCAACATGTCCGTGTTTTTCCCCATGGCACTGACGACCATAACGATTTGGTGACCTTGCTGCTGTGCGGCGACCGCCTTGCGTGCCGCAGAGAGAATCTTCTCACTATCAGCGACGCTGGTACCGCCAAATTTTTGTACGATGATGGACATGAAACAATGAGTGCTGCCGACCTAATTACCCAGAAAAAAATCCATGAGTCGATAGCCTTCGTTAAAGACAAGAGTTGAATCTATAGAAGTTGACTCGTCGTATGTGGTGCTGCCATCGGGAGGGATACCTGTTCCCGCCATTGTAAAGGGTACCGGACCATGGCTGTGGGTTTTTGTCCGTAGAGGGGTCGGGTGGTCGGGAGTTACCAAAATGCGAAACTTTTCCACTTCCTGCAAGGTCTCAAAAAGCGGCGACAAGATTTTTTCATCGATTTTTTCAAGGGCTTTAATTTTGCCATCCAGATCCCCTTCGTGTGAGGCTTCGTCAGGCGCTTCGATGTGCACGCAGACAAGATCTGTGCATGCCAGAGTGTTTATTGCTGCTTGGCCTTTCGCCGCATAGTCGGTGTCCGTGTATCCAGTCGCCCCAGGCACCTCAACTTTTTGCCAGCCAATCAACATCGCTAAGCCTCGCAACAGATCGACGGCCGTAATCATGGTTCCCGCAACTCCATAGCGGTCAGAAAATGGCGTCAAAGTCGGCTGTCTCCCCTGTCCCCACAGCCAAACATTGCTGGCCGGCAATTTGCCCGCGCGGCGGCGGGCAATATTGACTTCGTGGTCGCAAAATACGGCCACACTCTGGCCCATCAGGCGATTGAGTAGATCACTGCCTGGTCCCCGGGGATGGTGGTTGAGTACCTCCTTGCCGGTCAGGTCATGGGGTGGGGTGGTCCGCGTGTCGCCGCTCAGAAGTTCAGTTCCCGAAGTACCTCGATAGACCAGTAGATTCCGATAACCAACCCCCGGTACCCATTCGAGTTGGGGTTCCTCGAGACTCTCTTGCAAGGAACTCAAAAGTTGCCGAGCGTCTTCTGTCGAAATATGGTCGGCAGTGAAATCACGCATGACCTGGTCTTCGATGGTGACCAGATTGCAGCGGATTGCCCAGTCATGTTCGCCAAGTTTGATTCCTTGGGCGGCAGCCTCCAGGGGCGCACGACCCGTAAAGTGGCGTGCGGGGGCGTAGCCTAACAGGCTCATATTGGCGACCGCCGAGCCGGCGGGCAAGGTATCCGGCACATTGCACGCGCGGCCCACAAGACCCAGACGGGCAATACGGTCCATTGCCGGTGTGTGGGCTGCCTCGAGGGGAGTTTTGCCTCCGAGGGCGTCCTGGGGCTCGTCCGCACAGCCATCGGGGATCACGATCACGTATTTCATTAAATCTCAAACTGCCCAGAAGCGAGGATTCCAGGCCCCCGACAAAATGGACTGCGTCAGTCAAGTATTCGCATTCGGACCGCGGGTCCAGCGACCATTTTAAATTCGCGGATTTCTTTAAACGCCTTCTGGGTGGCCCCTTCATTGGTCCTGTGTGTCATGATCACAAGAGGCACCTTGTCTTCCTGATGTTTGCTGCTTTCATGCTGAATAAACGAGGCAATTGAAATTCCATGTCGACTCAGCGCACCGGTGATCTCCGCCAACACACCCGGATGGTCCCGGACCGTAAAGCGAAGATAATAGCGGCCCGATGCCGTCTCCGATTCTCGTGGCATCACGCGCGCCGGTTGTTCTGACCACAGTTCCAACGTGCGAAAGGTGAGTGCCGTACGGCCAACCACCGTATCGATCAGGTCGGCGACAACCGCCGAAGCGGTCGGCATTCGCCCCGCCCCCATGCCGTGAAACCAAACGCGTCCCACCGCATCTCCGACAACACGAATTGCGTTGTAGGCACCTGAGACATCTGCCAGCGGTGAGTCACTGTGGACCAATTGGGGTCCCACGTGCAACTCGAGTTCGTCTTGGATTAACTGCGCCACTGCCAGCAGCTTCACCCGGTAACCGAGTTCGCGGGCAAATTTCAAATCATCAGGACTCAACGATTCAATTCCCTCACGGGGAATATCCTTCCAGTGGACTCGCGCGCCAAATCCCAAATGGGCCAAGAGGGCCAGTTTTTGCGCGGCGTCGCTGCCATCTACATCGGTTGTGGCATCCTCTTCTGCGTACCCACGTTGCTGTGCTTCACGGATCGCATCCTGGTAATCTACCGCCCGCTCATCCATCTGCGAAATGACAAAATTACAAGTACCATTGAGAATCCCGTGGATTGATTCGATACCATTGGCCGAGAGACACTGGCTGATGTTTGTGATGATCGGAATCCCGCCAGCGACCGCCGCGTCAAAGGCAATCGAGCGGCCCAGCTGCCGGGCACGATCAAAAATCTCGGGCCCATGTTCGGCGAGCAGGGCTTTATTCGCTGTGACAACATCCTTGCCGCTCTCGAGCAACTCAAGCATGATCGAGCGTGCTGGCTCCAGCCCGCCCACAAGCTGGGCAACACAACGAATTTCCGGGTCGTCGGTAACTTCCGCCAGATCGTCGGTGAGGACTCCAGCAGGCAGCTCTGCATCGCGCGGCTTACTTAAGTCGCGGACCCCCACCTTTTCTAGCCAGAGGGTCCGGCCTGCGTGTCGCGCCGTGCGATCGCCATAATCGAGCAATAGCCGCGCAACCCCAGTGCCGACCGTGCCCAGCCCGACAAGAGCCACCTTGGTTTTATCCATAATTGCCAATTTTCTAAACTAAAAACCAGCCTCCCATCCTAGGATGGGTGCGCGTAAGCCGTCAAGCGTGACGATTTGCTGGCACATTGTCTGGCGCTGGGGTGGACCGTACATTGTCTCTATTCGATAACTTTGGCGACCAAGATAGGGAAGGACCTTTGATCATGACGGACGGTGCTCTTGAATTTTTCAAAAACATTCTGGAAACACCCAGTCCCTCCGGTTACGAACAACCGGTTCAGGCAGTCGTTCGGGAGTATGTCCGCGGGTTTTCGGAGGAGGTGACCACCGACGCCCACGGCAATCTGATTGCGGTAAAAAATCCGGGTGCCGCGTTACGTCTGATGTTTGCCGGACACTGCGATCAGATTGGGTTAATTGTGTCGTATATCGACGACCACGGTTTTCTCTACACCCAGCCGATTGGTGGTTGGGATCCGCAACAACTGGTCGGCCAGCGACTGACAATCTGGACAGCCGAGGGGCCCGTTTTGGGAGTGATTGCCCGCAAGCCGATCCATTTATTGACCGAGGAACAACGCAAACAGGTGCCTAAAATAAAAGATCTCTGGATCGATATCGGTGCCAAGGATCGAGAAGACGCGGCCTCCCGGGTACGCATTGGAGACGCAGTTACCTTTGAATTATCTTTACAGCGGATGGCGGGCGGTTTGGCCAATTCCCCTGGGATGGACGATAAAACAGGTCTTTGGGTGGTCATGGAGGCATTGCGGCGTACGGAATCGGAGAAGCTTGCCTGTTCGTTGCACGCCGTCTCGACCGTGCAGGAAGAGATCGGCCTCCGCGGTGCGCGGACCAGTGCTTACGGGATCGATCCGCAGGTCGGCATTGCGGTGGATGTGACCCATGCTACCGACTGCCCGACAATCGAGAAGGAGACCGAGGGGGATATCAAACTCGGAAGGGGTCCAGTAATTTATCGCGGGCCCAACAACAACCCGGTAGTCGTGGAGCGGCTGATTCGTATTGCCGAGGAACAAAATATTCCCTACCAACTCGGCGCAATAGGTCGGGCCACACCGACCGATGCCAACTCGCTGCAGGTGACCCGCAGTGGTGTCGCGACGGCGCTGGTGAGCATTCCCAATCGCTACATGCACAGTGCGGTCGAGACAATCGCGCTGGAAGATATTGACCACGCGGCCGATTTGTTGGCCGGTTTTGCGATCTCGCTCACGGTAGACGACACGTTTGTTCCTTAGGCGCACGACCCCTGCCTTGCAGCCCATAAAAGCTGCCAAAATGGCATGCGGAGCCCTGTGGTGGGGTATTTCTGGAGATTCGCCAAAACGCCAATGTTTTCTCAAAATGTTTTGTGGCCATAACTTAGAGAATAAATTCTCGGTTGGCACCGGCGTTGCATTATAGGGGGTAGCGATACCGCTCCTGTCTGCCAAAAAGGCGGGGATAGTTCGGGACCGGTCGAGGACCGGTCACAGGCCTCTCTGGTGGCCTGCGGGGACGCTGGACATGTTTGAAATGGAACTGCAATCCGCAAATAACCAACCCGCCTGTTTTCATACATCTACACACACTTTCCGTTGAGGAGGAACCCGATCGTGGCAAAGAAAATGGTCTTTGACGACGCAGCGCGGCAACCGCTGGCTGCTGGTGTAACCAAGCTGACCAAAGCAGTCCGCAGCACTCTTGGCCCACGCGGTCGTAATGCCGTGCTCGACAAGGGCTGGGGATCACCCAAAATTACCAAAGCCGGTGTGACGGTTGCCGAGGATGTCGAACTGGAGGATCCGAACGAAAATCTAGCGGTGCAACTCGTGAAGGAGGCGGCCACAAAGACCAACGATGTAGCGGGTGATGGCACCACCACGGCCACCGTACTGGCCGACGGGATTTACAAGGAAGGCCTGAAGATGATTGCGGCCGGTGCAGATCCCATGGCGCTCTCTCGGGGTATTGGCAAAGCGACGGATGTGGTGCGGGAAGCCATCCTGAAAATGGCGACCCAGATTGATGAAAAGAATAAAAAGGAAATTACTCAAGTTGCTACGATAGCCGGTAACAACGATCAGGAAATTGGCACGGTGCTGGCAGACGCATTTTTGAAGGTTGGCAAAAACGGGGTGATTACAGTCGAGGAAGGGCGTTCCGCAGAAACAACGGTGGAGGTTGTTGATGGGATGCAATTTGATCGCGGTTACCTCTCCCCCCATTTCGTCACGGATGTCGATAGACAGTTGGTAGAGCTGGAAAACTGTCTGGTGCTGATCTATGAAGAAAAGATATCCAACGCCAAAAATCTCGTTCCGATTCTGGAGGCCGTCAGTAAGGAAAACAAGCCTTTGTTGATTCTTGCTGAGGATGTCGATGGCGAAGCCCTGGCGACACTCGTCGTCAACAAGATGCGAGGTATTCTTAATGTTTGTGCCGTGAAGGCCCCGGGCTATGGCGACCGACGTAAGGCGATGTTGGGTGATCTGGCGGTTTTGACCGGGGGAAATGCAGTTTTCAAGGATTTAGGAATTTCTCTGGACGCCGTGAAGATATCTGATCTGGGTCGGGCAAAGAAAATCATCATCTCCTCAGATGAGACAACCATGGTCGGCGGGGCCGGAAAGAAGGCCGATATTAAAGGCCGAGTCGAGCAGATTCGCACGGAAATGGAGACCACCGATAGTGATTACGATCGGGAGAAGCTGCAAGAACGACTTGCCAAACTGGCGGGTGGTGTCGCGCAGATTAATTGCGGTGCCGCCACAGAAACCGAAATGAAAGAACGCAAAGCGCTGCTTGAAGATGCAAAAAGTGCCACGGCAGCGGCCCTGGAAGAGGGTGTTGTGCCGGGTGGGGGCGTGGCCTTGATGCGGTCGTCCAAGGCACTCGACAAACTGGAGCTTGCGGGCGACGAAGCACTCGGTGCTACGATTATCCGCAATGTTCTTGATTGTCCACTTCGCTGTATTGCGGAGAATGCCGGACATGATGGTGCGGTCGTGGCCAATCGCGTCCGAAAGCTCAAGGGCAAAACAGACGGTTTTGATGCCGACAAAGGCGAGTATTGCGATTTAGTTGAAGCGGGTATTATCGACCCAGCCAAGGTGGTTCGCAGTGCCCTGCAAAATGCGGCGAGTGTGGCCGCTCTGCTATTAACCACCGAACCCCTGATCACCGATATCCCCGAACCCGCGGAAGCGGGCGGGGAGGATCACCCCGATCACGGC